>CAYFYM010000001.1:0-3649 GCA_964347405.1 uncultured Candidatus Bathyarchaeia archaeon
AGGTGGAGCTCTACGTAAAGACTAGGATAGGAGGTGATATGGCTGGAGGAGAGGGAACGAAAGGGGCAGGTGAAGCTGACCGTCGAGATCGAGTTCAACGAGGCGATGATGGAGATGGGAAGGGAGCTCATCAAGAGCATGCCCAGGATGACGCCATGGAGACCAAAGAAGGAAGAATGACGAGTCCCACAAATTTTTTCCATGCACGCTGATAAAAAGCAGAGGATCGATCGGAGCACCGTGAAGGAGATTTTTCCATCTGAGCTGTCTTAGGATTAGTGATTTCATCGGGAGATCACCCATCCACAAATGGACGAATAAGCAATGAACCCTTCATGTCCTTGATTCGAGGAGACGGGGCCCCATTTTGGTAGAAATGAATTAGGTATAGCACTCAACAGTATAATCCGCAGAACCGAGCATTATTGGCGTGGAGCCGCCTTCAATAAAATGGGTTGGCAAGGGACCTGAACATGTAAACGGCCATGTAAATGGCTATGAATATCAGAAATGCTGCCCGGACCCTCTTTTCCAGGGCGGTGTTACGGATAAAACAGATCGCCGCAAGCGCTGTAAAAACGCCTAGGGGGAGGTTATACAAGATCCTCGAAGGGTTTAAGTTGTATGGGTAATCCTGGGGCAGCACCCCGTGGGATATCATATAGTACATGGAAGAGAGAGCAACTAGGAGGATCAGGTAAAATTGGTACGGGTCTCCGGAACTGAGTAGACAGACCCCCACACCCGAAAGGACTATCAGGACAGAGTTGGAGAGGAACCCGGAGTAGAGGCGCCTGAAGTTGACGATGTTGTTGAACCAGAAGTTGTCCAGGCGCAGGACGCTCGGGGCCGTCGAGACGGCTGCCATATAACCCTCATAGCCTCCGAAAAGGGCCCCCTTGAGAATATCTACAAAGGCCACAACCGCAAGGAAAGTTATGACCGTGAAGAACCCGGTCGGGCTCCCACCCTTAAGGCGTTTGTATCCCATGATGAGGGCCATCAACGCCAGTGGTGCATAAAACTGTACGACGCTCCACGGGTGCGTGAAGACAGTTAAAGAGCCCATCACTATGGCCGAGTAAGGAACCATTCTACCCTTTCTAACATCTCGGAAGAGGAGGCCCAGGGCCAAGAAGAGGAATATCAGGCAAAGGTTGTTGGTGAGTAAGTATGCGAACATCCCGATCGTCGTGTTGAACCCGAGCACGGTGAATAAGGCCGAAAGGCCCGCCCACCGACGGTCTCCAGAAGCTTGGGAGACCATGAGATAGGCGGATAGGGCGAGGAGGGGGTTGAGGAGAACGGGGGTGTATTTCACAACCTCGAAATATCCTACTCCTGAGACATGCTTGAGGGCGTATAGGGCCAAGAGGATGATCGGCCTCGAAGACCCAAGCAGATAGGAGGGGTCTCTCTCAACCGAGTTCATCATCTCGACGTATCCGTGTATATCGACCCCTATCCGATCAGATCCCTGGTTAATGCTCGGGATAAACGGGTAAAGGGCACCGGTCACGGCGAGGACCACGGAGAGGGCAAGAAGGACCCTAGGGTACAGGCGGATTTCCCCCCCCTTGGGTTTGTATTCAAAGCGGGAAGCCAGGAACCTCCTGATAGATTTTGTGTGGGACCAGACAGGCTTTAATACCCAGATGAAAAGGGTCGGGATCGCCAATAGCGGGGCCCAAAGGGAGGCGGCGTAGAAAAGATAGTACTCGAGGTCTGTGAACCATCCCGCAGGGGAAAAGCCCGTCGGCAGCAACATCCAGTGGAGGAGGGCTGCGCATTCCAGCCCGGTGAGAAGAGCCAAAAACCAGAACAGGTAACTCTGAAAACGCCGCGCAGAATAGAGGGTCGCGATCAAGAGCACGATGGAGCCTAGGGCGATGGAAGCCTCAAAACCCGATATCAAATAGAGACCGGTAAGCGCAAGCAAGGAGAAGAAGACCTCCCTCCACCTCCTCGAAGCCAACAGGTACAATGCATCGATGACGGTCAATACAAGTAGAGGCTGCGTGGGGTCGAAGCCAAGGCGGAAGTTCTTTGAGACCCCCACCCGGTAAAACATCGTGACATACTCGACACCGAGGAGGCCGAGCATCCTCAGAACGATCAGGAGGGACTGGAGGGCGAGGATTAACGGGATCAGCTCTTCGAGGAGGGCTGGCTTGAACCTTTCCAACGCAACACCCCAGTCCTTGCTCACAATCTTATGATTTACTTAGATAAGGATGCCCTTCTAGATCACTCGAACTCTTATCTAAGCTCTTGCACCTATTTGGAAAAAGCTTTAGAACCAACACATACCTATCCTAATATCAATTAACAGGTTTTGAACAAATAAAAATAAAAAGGGGTTGTTTTGTGCAGTTTAGCCTGCGATCCTGCGGCTTATCTGCATCAGGGAGACTATTGCTGCGAGAGCCGCTACCAGGGACGCCCCGATGGCGCCGTAGACCAGGGTCGTCAGGCTGCTCGCCGCGCTCCTAGCGTCCTCGGCGGCCGACTTGGCTGCGTCTGCGGCGTCCTTCGCGCTGTTTGCGGTTTCTCCTATCGAGGTGACCGCGTCCTGGGCGTTCTGGGCGGCCTGCCTCGCTGCTTCGGCTGCGTCTGCAACGTTCTGTAGGTCGCTCTTGACGCCTGCGATGTCGTCCTTCACACCTGAGATGTCGTCCTTCACGTCGCTCAGGCTCGACTCTAGGTCCTCGAGCCTCTGGGTTATTACTTCCTCTGGCGCCGGCTCCACTGTGAAGGTGCCGGAGTCTAACTCCTCGTCATCGGTAGTGAAGGGTGTTTTATCTTCCCCAGCGTCGTACCACGTCCAACTCCACGTTCCGAGCGGTGCGTCATCTAGTAGCAGCATCGGGTTGCCTCCGGCTGTCTGCTGGTAGTATGGCACCCTCTCCACTGTTCCGACCTTGACCCAGTATGCGTTTAAGAAGGGGTCGGTCTCCCAGTAGAGGGTTCCTGTGGGATCCGATATATCGATGTATGAATTATCCAATGTGAAGCTGGTCTCTATGATGAAGGATACGGTTTCGCCGATCTTGAACACTGCTTTTCTGGGAGTTATCTGGACGGTCTTCGGGACCACGCTGAATGCGACTGTGGCGTGGAGGTCGTTCAAATCAGTACAGTTGATCCAGTAGTTTCCGATGGAAATTATGTCGCTGTCGAAGACTGTCCATTCCCCTGTGAAGTTGCCGTCTGGGTCTGTGTCTACAGCTAGCCCCTCGTACAATACGCTCATGTCCCAATCATCTGTCGCGTTCCATAGTACAAAGGTTAGGGCGGTGTTGTTTTCAGCCGTGAAGAACCTGCCCTTGATGGTGATGGTATAACCATTCGGTGCCACCATCGGGTCGACCTCCATCATCGTTTTATCGGTAACCGTGAATTCCGCGGTAACCTCAATATCATTCTTGATATCGAGAGCGGTCAACGTGTAGGTACCTGGTTCGACCGTGGGGATAATGATATTAGCTGAGATCACTCCCCCAGCCCCCACTGCAACAGTGGGGTCTGTGACGGCGGTGCCATCTAAGGTTGCGTTCCAATAATCCCCTTCCTCGAAACCGACGCCGGTTAGCGATACGATCGTCCCTGTCGGGCCGCTAGTCGGGGAAAGCAACACCAGCATGATGCC
>CAYFYM010000002.1:0-7460 GCA_964347405.1 uncultured Candidatus Bathyarchaeia archaeon
AGGTACCCTGCCACGATGGGGGCGGGGGTCGTGGAGACGCTTGCGATGAGGTTGATGATGCTGAAGCCCATCCCCCTATTCTCTTTGGGCAGCGAGTCCGCCACTATAGCGCTCAGCGCGGGCTGGTAGATGCTGCAGAACCCTGATATGACGGCCCCCGCCATTATCCACTCCCAGCTCGGCGCGTAGGCGTAGAAGAGGCGCGCGAAGGCGGCGACGAAGGTCATTGACGCGATGAGCCACCTGCGGCCGTACTTGTCCGTGAGGTAGCCCCCCGGTATCTGGACCAGGGCGACGGCCACGTTATGTACAGCGCCTATGAGGCCGATGGTGGACGCGGTGCCGCCAAGGGCCTTGACGTACAGCTGGTAATATGTGCCGGGGAGCTCTGTGAAGAAGTCGAGGAACAGCCAGCTCAGCACCATGACTAGGAAGTTACCCTGCACGAAGCCGAAATCTGATCGAAGCCTCTGCAAAAAGACCCTGGGAGGTCTCCTCGCCTTTATCCTCCACAGACATGTTTTATCGTTTAAACTATCTTAACGGGTTCCTGCGCTAGATATGAGTTGTGGTCCACCTTGATGGACTCGGTGTACTCCACCTTACCGTTGACCCTACACCCTCCATGGATAACAACCTTGCCACCCCGGACGTTCTCGCACTCAACGTTCTCTATGGTCACCTCTTCGACGCCCACTATGTCCTTGGTCCTGAGCTCTCCTTCCCTGTCCCAGTCCCGGGGCAGCGGCTCCACGTCAACGGTGTCGGCCTCGATCCCCTCCTCAGCCACGCTGAGCCTCCTACCGAGGCCTGCCTCGAAGTGCTTCGCCTTGATCCCGCCTCTAACCTTGAAGACCCCCCTCAGCTCGACGCTGCCCTCGGACTCTATGTCTCCCCCGACGCGGAGGGAGCCGCTCGCCCTAAGCTCGTCGGCTATCACCGCGTCTCCTCTTATGGTGGTGGACCCTGAGACGCGCATCGTGTCGCCGTTTACGCCTCCCTCGACTCTCAGGCTACCCGACTTCCTGAGGTGGCTGAAGTGGGCGTCGCCTTCGATGGAGGCCGAGCCGCTGAACTCTATCCTGTCGGCGTGTATGTCTCCCTCCACTTTGGAGGAGCCGCTGGTCTTGAGCTCCCCCACGCGCAGCCCCCCGGGGAGCGTGCTGCTGCCGCTCGTCGATATGCGCTCCGGGGAGATGTCGCCGCTCCCGCTTACCTTCACTGTGCCGAAGCCCTGAAGGGTCACCCGGCCCGAGCCACGTATCCTCGTGGCAGGTATTTCGCTATGCTCCAATGCCTTTCAGGGTTTGAGTCACGTGTTTAGTTTATAAAGCGGACTCACGACTTGAAGTCTCATATGGTGGTCACAAAATGTGACTAAGGGCGCCGCTTGAAACATAAAGTTTTTTCAGCTTGTAGAGGGATGAGGTCTCTCATGGGCGTCGTGTTCGATATAAAGCACTACGCTATCCACGACGGCCCAGGGATAAGGACGACGGTCTTCCTCAAGGGGTGTCCCCTTGACTGTGCCTGGTGCCACAACCCGGAGAGCAAGAGCCCATCGCCGGAGTTCATGTGGTGGCCAACCAGGTGTATCGGATGCCGTAGCTGCGTGGAGGGATGCCCCGAGGGCGCCGTCTCCATCGGGGACAGGCTTGTGATCGACGAGAACCTGTGCGTCGGGTGCGGTGTATGCGTCGAGGGTTGCTACGCGGAGGCGCTGGAGCTCGTCGGCAGGGAGATGAGCGTCGATGAGGTCATGAAGGAGGTCCGCAGGGACCAGGAGTTCCACCGCGAGTCCGGGGGAGGCGTCACGTTTAGCGGCGGCGAGCCGCTGATGCAGCCCGTGTTCCTCGCGGAGCTGCTCAAGGCATGCAGGGGGGAGGGGCTCCACACCGCCGTGGACACCAGCGGCCACTTCGGCCCGGCGGCCCTCGAGAAGATCATCGACCACACGGACCTGTTCCTCTACGACGTGAAGCACATGGACCCCGAGAGGCATAGAAAGTATACGGGGGCGTCGAACGAGATGGTGCTCTCGAACCTGGCGCTCCTCAAAGGCAGGGCGGTCACTATCCGTGCGCCCATCGTCCCCGGGGTCAACGACGACGAGGATAACGTCAAGCGCATGGGCGAGTACGTCTCGGGCCTAGGGTTCACCGATGTATGTCTGCTGCCCTACCACAGGATTGGAGCCGAGAAGGCTCAGCGCCTCAACAGGGAGACGGCGCCGCCGTTTGATGCCGAGCCGCCCGCCGAGGAGAGCCTGGAGCGGCTCCGCGGCGCCCTGACGGAGTACGGGTTGAACGTCAAGATAGGCGGCTAGGCTGTGAATGCTCTGCACGCGGGGGGGTGGCTGTCGGGTAAAGAGGCTGGACGCGCCTAGGTCACGTCGAAGAAGTGCTGCGGCGGGTACTTGGGGAGCTCCCTCGTGAAAGACCTGTCAGGCCAGAAGTAGTGGATGACCTGGTGGGTAACCTCCGCCGGCATCGCCAGCCCACGGATGGCTCTGGTGTACTGCTCCTGGCTGTCCACCTCGTGGATGAAGCACCAGTTGAACTTGACCTGGCTGGGGCCGTAGAGGCCCAGCAGCTGTACGCCCTGCTTCTCACACTCGGCTCTGACCGCCTCTACCCAGCCCATCAAGCCGTCCCTGGTGCCCGACCAGTCGAAGTAGTTGATCACTAACACCCTGCTCTCACCTCCTGCACGGTCAGAGGGGGAATACCCGTTGAAGGCTAACCATGTAGCAGATATATGGGTTGCTTACTCCTCGGCCTTCTCCGGCTCCTCGAGCATGAACCACAGGTATACGAGTGCCGCGGCCAGCAGGACGCTCTGCAGCGTCCACGGGGCGCTGGGCCGGAGCGCGTAGATCAGGCCCCCCACGAGGTTGCCCAGTATCTTGGGGAAGAAGACGAGGAACCCGGTGGGGAACCCGACGCCCGTGACGCCAAGGGTTATCCCGCTGCCGAGCCCCGCCATCACCCTGCCCCTCATGGCCCGGGGGATGCTGTCCGCCAGGTAGACCTGGCTGGATATCCAGATGAGGACGGCGCCTAGGACGATGGTGGTGTATAGGAGTAGGGTTGCCTTGTACCCCTCCGCGAAGGTGAACATGTACATGCTGGGGATGGAGACGAGCAGCCCCGTTATGAAGCAGTTGCGAGCCCCGAACCTGTCCACTATACCCCCGATGAACAGGCTGAGCCCCGCCTTTGCGACTCCGCTCCAGAGCAGTATGACGCCCCACATGTACTCGGACATCCCGATCTCCCTGGTGGCGTATATGATCCAATAGGGCAGTATCATGCTGCTGAGAAACGAGAGAAGCATGGTGGCGCCGGCGTAGCTCCTTATGTTACTCCATATCCAGCGGAGGCTGACGTCCATGTCCCTGTACGCCTCCTTGACGAGCCTGTAGGGGCGCCAGTCCACCTCCTCGACGTGCTCTATGGTCTCCCTTAGGTAGAACATCCTCATCGCCGTGACGACGAGGCCGATGGCTAGGCTGATGGTGAACCCTATCCTCATGGCTGGTATCAGCTCGAACCGGGCGATGAACAGGCCGCCGATGTACGGCGATACTATGCGTATTAGGTTCGGTAGGGCGAAGTTGAACCCGAAGAGCTTTCCCCTGTCGCCCACGGGGATGCTGTCGGCCATTATGGCGTTCATCGCGGGCACGTAGAAGAGCACCATCTGCTGGTAGACGAGGGCGAAGGCGGCCCACTGCCACGTCGGCGCCAGCAGGTAGACGACGAAGCTGGAGACGTATAGCAGCGTCGAGTAGGCCACCAGCTTCACCCTGCCGCTCTTGTCCGCGATGTAGCCGCCTATGGGGTACATGAGCATGGCGCCGAAGCTCCCCAGCGCGTTCATGAGCCCTATGGCCGGCACAGAGGCGCCGAGGGCGAGCATGTAGTTGCTGATGAAGGTGTCCAGGTTGGTGTCGGACATGCTCCAGATGGTGCGGCTCATGGTCAGCACTAGCACGTTCCGCGGTATGAGCGACTTGTTCTCCTTTTCCTGCAACTAGCCGACACCGGTTCAGTATCCCTGAAAGGTGGTGCATGGTTAAACCTTACTGAACCCGAATCCATAACGGGGGCATGGCGTAGACCCCGGTCTCCCCCGTGGCCAAGAAAAGTGTTATACCGTCACCGGGTTTGATTTGGCTGAGTGTTATTCATGGACGAGGAGAGCTTCGTTCACCCCTACATCCCCAACTCAGTGCCCGAGATCAAGAGGGAGATGCTGAGGTTCGTCGGCGCCGGGGACGCCGACGAGCTGTACCGGGAGATGATTCCGGAGAGGCTGCTGCTCGACAGACCCATGGACCTGCCCGAGCCCATCATGAGCGAGCTTGATCTGTGGCGGCGCGTAGAGTCCATCCTTTCAAAGAACAAGTCAACGGAGGAGTACGTGAGCTACCTGGGCGCCGGCTGCTGGAGGCACTACGTGCCTAGGGTCTGCGAGGAGATCGCGGGCCGCAGCGAGTTCCTCACCGCCTACTCGGGGGGCAGCCACAGCGACCTGGGCAGGTACCAGGCCAACTTCGAGTTCCAGAGCCTCATATGCGAGCTCCTTGGCATGGAGGTGAGCGGCATCCCCACCTACGACTGGGGCGCCGCCGCCGGTAACAGCGTCAGGATGGCGGCGCGGCTCACTGGGAGACGGGGGGTGCTGGTGCCCCGGAGCGTGAGCCCCGCGAGGCTGGGCATCATACGCAACTTCTGCGACTCGGCGTCGGAGGCCGGCCGCATGACGGTCAGGATGGTCGACATAGACGCCGCCACGGGCATGGTCGACCTCGCCGACTTGGAGTCCAAGGTATGCGACGACACCGCCGCCGTGTACTTCGAGAATCCCAACTACCTGGGCGTAATCGAGGCTGAGGCCGCCGCCGTATCCGCCGCCGCCCACGACGCCGGCGCCGAATGCGTCTGCGGCGTGGACCCCATAAGCTTGGGGATGCTTGCGCCGCCGGCCGACTACGGCGTGGACATAGCGTGCGGCGACGCCCAGCCCCTCGGGGTGCACATGTACGCGGGCGGCGGAAGCTGCGGCTTCATCGCCAGCCGCGACGAGGAGCGGTACGTCGCCGAGTACCCGCTGAGGCTCATCAGCATAGCGGACACGGCCGTCGAGGGCGAGTACGGGTTTGGGCAGGCCCTCTACGAGCGCACCAGCTACATGGCCCGGGAGAACGCCAAGGACTGGGTGGGGACCACCACGGTGCTCTGGGGGCTCGTCGCCGCGGTCTACATGAGCCTCCTCGGCCCCCGGGGGATGAAGGAGCTCGGGGAGACCATACTCCAGAAGAGCCACTACGCGGCGGAGGCCCTCGACGAGCTGGACGGGGTGCGCGTCCCGTACAGGACGTTCTTCAAGGAGTTCCCCGTCGCGTTCGAAAGGCCGGTCAACGATGTGAACGAGGCCCTGCTGGGCTACAAGATATTCGGCGGCAAGGACCTGTCCGCGGAGTACCCTGAGCTGGGCTACGCCGCACTGTACTGCGTCACCGAGATGCACAGCCTCGGCGACTTAGACGGCCTCGCCGCCGCCCTCCGGGAGGTGCTGGCTTGAAGGCTAGGGAGTACCACGCGCCCAGATGGAGCGAGCCCATCGTCCACGAGCTCGGTACCGGGGGCGAGAGGGGCTTCATACCGCCGGGAACCGAGCCCAAGATAAGGGCGAAGGTGGGGCCCGCCGAGGCGCTGGTCCCCGAGGCCATGAGGAGGAGAACCCCGCCTGGGCTGCCCGAGCTGAGCCAGATGCAGGTGCTGCGCCACTACCTAAGGCTCAGCCAGATGACGCTGGGGATGGAGACGGGTGTCCACATAGGGGTCGGCACCTGTACCATGAAGTACAGCCCCAAGGTAAACGAGGCGCTGGCCGATATGATGGCGGACGTCCACCCCCTCCAGCCAGAGGAGACCATGCAGGGCGTACTGGAGATGGCCTACATGTTCGGGGACGTGTTCCTAAGTGAGATCAGCGGCATGGACGCGTTCACATATCAGCCCCCGGGGGGGTCGGCCGGGTGCTACAACAACGCCCTCATAATGCGGAAGTACCACAGGGACAACGGTGAGCCTGAACGGGACGAGGTGGTCACCACCATATTCAGCCACCCGTGCGACGCCGCCGCCCCCGCAACCGCGGGCTTCAAGGTCATCACCCTGTACCCGGACCCCGAGACCGGGCTCCCCTCCACGGAGGCGTTGAAGGAGGCGGTGGGCCCCAGGACGGCCGGCCTCTTCATCACCAACCCCGAGGACACCGGCATCTTCAACAGGAGCATAGACGAGTGGACGGGCGTCGTCCACGACGCCGGCGGCCTATGCAGCTACGACCAGGCCAACGCCAACGCCATCCTTGGCGTCACCAGGGCCAGGGAGGCGGGGTTCGACATGCTGTTCTTCAACCTCCACAAGACGTTCAGCAGCCCCCACGGCAGCAGCGGCCCAGGCTCGGCCGCCGTAGGCGTCACCAGCATGCTCGAGGAGTACCTTCCGGTGCCCGTCATAGTCAAGAGGGACGGCGCCTACCGCCTCGACTACGACCGGCCCAAGAGCATCGGCAAGATAAGGGACTTCATGGGAAACCTCCAGGTGGTGCTCAGGAGCTACGCGTGGTGCCTGGCCATGGGCGCCAGGGGCCTCAGGGAGGCAGCAGAGGCGAGCATGATCAACAACCAGTACCTCTCGGAGAAAGTCAAAAAGATCAGGGGCGTCTCCCTGCCCTTCAAGGGGAGGCGGCTGGACCAGGCGCGGTGGAGCCTAGAGAGGCTCAGGGAGGAGACCGGTGTGGGGGTGGCCGACGTTAACCGCAGGATGGTGGACTACGGCGTCCAGAGCACATTCACGAGCCACCACCCGTGGCTGGTGCCCGAGCCCTTCACCCCTGAGCCCTGCGAGAGCTACAGCAAGGCCGACGTAGACCACTGGTGCGCCGTGCTGGAGTCGGTGTGCGGGGAGGCGTACAGCGACCCCGAGCTGGTCAAGAAGGCGCCCCACCGCAGTAGCAACCACAGGGTGGTTTTCGACGGCTTCGACGACCCAGAGATGTGGGCCATGAGCTGGAGGGCGTACAAACGGAAGAGGGGACTGGAATGAGGCTGGAAGACAGGATAGCGGTGGTGACGGGGGCCATGCAGGGCATCGGAGCCGGCGTCAGCATGGTCCTGGCACGCAGCGGCGCCACCGTCGTGCTCACAGACGTCTCGCCCGGGGTGGAGGAGACGGCTAGGAGGATAACCAAGACCGGCTACAAGGCGGAGAGCCGCGTCATGGACGTCACCGACCCGGAGCAAGTCGCCGAGGTCTTCAAGGAGATCGCGGCCAGGCATGGACGCGTCGACATACTAGTGAACAATGCGGGCATCTACCCCCGGAGAAAGTTGGTGGAGATGGACGAGGAGTATCTCTACAGGTTGTTCGAGGTGAACGTGTTCG
>CAYFYM010000003.1:0-13907 GCA_964347405.1 uncultured Candidatus Bathyarchaeia archaeon
ACCCAAGAGGGCAACCCTCCTCGTCGTAGATCACCAGGTTTATGAAAGGTGTCCCGAAGAGCTCAACGTCTACTCTCAGCTTCTCGGTATCGCACTCTACATGGTACTCAACCTTGGTCGTTCCATCAGAGAAAGTCGTCAAGGAAAGATCGACAGGCGTATACTCGGCGGATAGATTTTTCACAGATAGCATCAGTAACATTAACGTAAATATTACAAAAGCTGGCTGTGCTCGCCTCATTTAGCTTCATTTTCAGAGCCTATAATGGATTTATAAATTTAGTATATTCCCCAATCAATCTTCCTCTGCCTTTAGCTACAACTTTGGGTTGTATCTGGGTTTAGGGCCGCTTTTATGCATAAAAATGAATATTATTTGGGAAATATTATGTCATTATTGTGCTGTAATAATCAATTAATAATATCTATAATATTCAATATCTTAATTTCAGACATTCTGTGTAAAATGTTCCAGATTGTTCCAACATGTTCTTATTATATTTATTATATGTCTCTTCTTTCAACGATACCAGAATGAAACAAGAATCTAATGCATTAGTTGATGTAAATCAAAAAGAAGCTTGTTTCAGTGATAGAAGCAGATTAAATGATGTACGTGTTAACCGCAATATATTGATAGTAGACGATGATAATGACATCGTTGACTGCTTCAAATATATCTTCGAGTGCGAAGGCTTTGAGATAGAGAGCGCGCAAAACCCCGACGAGGCCTTGGACATGGCCCGGGAAAATAAATACGTGATAGCGATACTGGATTACATCCTCCCAGATATGAAAGGCGACGAGTTGGCCGAGAAACTACTTAAAATAGATGACTCCATAAACCTCATCTTCATAAGTGGACACACTGAAGCGGAGGAGACTATCAACAGGAAAGGTATTCATGCATACAGGTTCTTCATGAAGCCTATAAACCCAGAATCTTTGTTAGACGCTATAAAAGGAATTACAGACTCCCCAAACGTATATGTTCCCGTTCATTCAACATTGGCCATAGTCTAGTAACTCGACTAAGATCACTAGATCTTTGTCTGATCAATGATGATATTGCCCTTCCATATTTATTTTATACCTATAAAAATAGGTAAACCAGATTCGATTGAGCAGAGCAGCCATACTGATCGTGGACGACGATGAGGACATACTATACTTCTTCAAAGTCCTGTTGGAGGAGAATGGATACAGCGTCGACACGGTTCAGACTGGGCAGGAGGCGCTCGAGAAAGCGGAGAAAAACAGATACGATCTGATTCTGCTGGACTATAAGCTGTCGGATTCCTACGGTGGAGTCATCGCGGAAAAGATTCTAAAGATGAACGAGTCTGTCCAGATCATATACATTACCGGCTACAGCATGAACGGCAAGGTCCCGAGGAGCGAGTTAGTATGTAAAGTCCTCTTAAAGCCGATCCCCGATGATGTGCTGCTCAAGACCATAAGCGAGGCTGTGGCTGAAAAAGGAATCGAGAAAACCATGGGCGGTGAGTAGAAGTGAAGCTGAGGAGGAAACTTGTATTGATCTTCAGTATGAGCTACATCCTCATATTCACTTTCTTCTTCATCGCATCGAACACCTTCCTCATGAAGGGCTTCGTCGACATCGAGGACACAAACATCAGGAGACAGACTGAGCTGGGGTTGAAGGCTCTCGATCTCAGGATAAACGAGCTTGATCAGACCACCCACGGGTTCGCGGCCCGCGACGACACATACTACTACGTCGAGAGCGGCTTGAAGCACTTCATAAACGAGTTACTGCTGAGTTCAACGTTCATCGACTACGAGATAAGCTTCATGGCCTTCTTGAACGACGAGGGAGAAATCATAACCAGCAAGGCCTTCGACCTCGTAGAGCTGAAGAATGTTCCGTTTCCAGCATCAATCGGAGAAGCCATCGAGCGACACAGCGTTTTGAAGAACCACACGGGGACCAACAGCGCAGTCTCAGGTATATTGACTACCCCGGATGGCCCGGTGATCCTGTCTTCAAGGCCCATTATCACCACCGAGAAAAGCGGACCGATAATAGGGACGCTGATATGTGGAAGGTATCTTGACATCTTGGAAGTCGAGGTGATTAAGGGATCTACGTTCCTATCCCTGGAGATATTGGACATCAACGACGAGAAGGCCCTCGGCTCCTTCGGATCAGGGTCTATGGCCTTGAATGGGACACAGATTAACATTGAGAGGCGTGGATACGACACCATCTTGGGCTATTCCGTGATATACGATATCTTCGATGAGCCCGCCCTGGTTCTCAAGGTGGACTCGCCCCGAGACGTCTACACCCATGGGTTCCTAGTCTTGGCGTACTTTGTTGGGTCAGGCGTCCTTGCGGGTTTCATCATCGCTTTGCTTTCGATACTGGTCATGAACCGGTTCATCCTTACACGTATAGTGAAACTGAGTGAGGAAGTAAGCGAGATAGATCCGCATATGATTGCTACGACGAAGGTGACTATCCCTGGGGACGACGAGGTCTCCGTGCTCTCGGAGAACATAGACGAGATGCTTGACGCGCTTAACCTGTTCCAGCACCGCCTCAAGGAGAGAGAGAGGATGGCCACCATCGGTGAGACCTCAGCAATGGTGGGTCACGATCTGCGGAATCCGCTGCAGGTCGTCTACATGCTGGGATCGAGGCTCAACAAGAGGATAGGCGTCCTCAGGGACGTCGGCGTAGACGACTCCGAGCTGGATGAGCTGGAATACATAGAGAAGAAGCTCAAGGAGCAGACCAACTACATGAACAAGATCGTCTCCGACCTCCAGGACTTCTCTAAGAACATCAAAGTGGTCTACGAGGAAACGGATCTGGAGCAGGTGGTCGTGGACGTAGTCGGGACCCTGGATGTGCCGGAGAACGTCGAGGTCTCGATATCACTCGACGAGGGGCTCAGTAGCCTACAGGCTGACAGCAACCTGCTTAAACGCGTCTTCACAAACCTCTTGACGAACGGCATCCAGGCTATGCCTGAGGGAGGTTCACTGGCTGTAGCCGGCACCGTCTCGGACGACGTTGCCACCGTTGTGATCTCTGACACCGGGATCGGGGTCTCCGAGGAGAACATAGGTAAGCTGTTCCAGCCCTTGTTCACGACCAAGGCGAAAGGCACGGGGCTCGGGCTCGCCGTCTGTAAGCGGATCGTGGAGGCGCACGGCGGCGAGATATCCTTCGCGTCTGAGGAGGGCGTGGGCACCAGTTTCACCATCAAGATCCCTATGCGTCCAGAGGAGGACTTGACAGAGACGCAGGTCCCCGACGAAGCCGAGCCAGCGGAGCCTCAGGAACAGCAGGCTGAGAGCCGCCAGCCGGGCTAGCCGGGTTTTTCTTCCTCGTCCTCGTACTCTTCTTCTATGAAGGCCGTCAAGGCGCTCTGCGCCGTCTCGGCTGTCTTGACCCTCTCCCACTCCCGCTGGTCCACGGTGCCGCCGATCTGCTCCTTCATTGTAACCGCCAGCCTGGGGCCTATCAACGGCAACGCCGTCAGCTGCCTCAGCTCGGCCCGCTTAAGCCTGGCTATGCTGGTGAAACCGGAGTTGTAGAGCACCTGGGCCCTGACGCGGCCTATGCCCTTGAGCCTGACGAGGGGCAGCAGCTTCTCCGAGACGCCGTGCTTTACGCGGTCCCTGAGCCTCCTTAGATGCCGTCTGGGCTCCGGCATGGCGAGGATGTCGGCTAGCTCATGGGCGGAGTACAGGAGCCACTCCGCGTTTGTGACGGCGCTGTACCTGTCTCCCGGCTGCACGCTGTACCTCTCCAGGAGGTCGTTTTCGGAGACCTCCTCTATCCAAGCCTCCAGGACCATGGCGGTCTTCACCTCGCCGAGGAAGCTCTCGTGTTCGATGTAGTCGATTGCCTCGCCTACCTGGACGGCCAGCTCGTCCAAGTGGTCCTCGAGGTAGGTCTCAACGAGCTCCATGTCTTTGCGCCTGGGCCTGAGTATGGGCCTCATGTCCGGCGTGTGGCACACGAGGTGGAGCCATGTGAAGTCTGTTATGTCGAGGGCGCCCCGCTTGAGGCCGTCCCTGATTACCACCGCGGTCAGCGGGTCTATGTACAGCTCGCTGACTCGGCGGCCGAAGTCGGTGGCGTAGAGTCTGTCCCGGCTGTACTCTATCATGCCCTCCCTGCGGAGGTATCGGAGGATGTTGCCTATGATGAGCTTGATGCCCGACGTCGGGTAGTTGTAGCCGTAGAAGGTTGAGCCGAAGAAGTCGAGTAGGCCGCCCTCGGTGTGGGCGTAGTCCGAGGAGACGGCTGCGAGGGTGTGGCCCCGCAGCGCGGATTCCATGGCCAGGCGGCTGTCGATCCTCTCGGGCTCGGAGAGGACGTAGTCCTCTATGAGGTAGTCCTGCTCGTCCTCCGAGGACGCTATGAGCAGGGCCTCGCCCACGTCGTCGTACTGGGGCCTCCCGGCGCGGCCGCTCATCTGCTTGTACTCCAGCACCTTAATGGGCTGCATCCCGTACCCCGGGACGAACCGTCTGTAGCTGCCTACGACCACGGTCCTGGCGGGGAGGTTCACGCCCGACGCGAGGGTCGGCGTGGCCGAGAGTATCTTTATGTGCCCCGCCTTGAACGCGTCCTCTATGATCCTCCTGTGCTCCCTGTTGAGGCCGGCGTGGTGGAACGCCGCCCCCTTGGATATGCATGACGCGAGGTCGTCGGTAAGCCGGGTCTTCTCGCCGTGGACGGATATGTCTGCGGCGATCCCCTGGAGCTCGGTCTCCTGGCGCTTGGACAGCCTCCTCCCCAAGGCGTTCCCCGCCATCCGAGCCGTGGAAGCCGCGCGTCGTCTGCTCTCCACGAATATGAGGGCCTGGCCCCCGTCTTCCACGGCGTTCAGGGCGAGGTTTACGTGGCCCTGGGGGTGGTAGCCTTCGATGCCTCTCACCGAGCCGTCCTTGAACGTTATGTGGTTGCCCAGCGAGACCCCCTCCCGCAGCTCGACTGGCCTCCAGTCCGTGGTGACGCACTCGGCGCCCAGCCACTCCGCTATCTCACCGGCGTTACTTACTGTGGCGCTGAGGGCCAGCACCTGGACCCCGGGGCTCATCTGCCTGAGCCTTGCTAGGCTCACCTCCAGCGTGGGCCCCCTGTCGCTTCCTATGAGGTGTATCTCGTCGGCAACGACGAGGCTGATCCCGGTCATCCATGGGCTGCGGTGCCGTAGTAGGCTGTCGCACTTCTCGTTGGTGCATATGACTATGTCGTAGGCCTCCAGCCAGGGGCTGCTGTTGTCCATGTCCCCCGAGCTCACGCCCACCCTGATCTTCCTGCCCTCGGGCTTCACGAGGTCCGTGTAGGCCTGGAACTCCCCGTACTTCTCCCACGTCAGCGCCCGCAGGGGCGTCAGGTACAGAACCTTTCCCCGCCGCTCGAGGATGTGCTTCATGGCGCACAGCTCGGCGACGAGGGTCTTGCCGCTGGCCGTTGGGCTCGCCATCACCAGGCTTCTCCCGTCAAGCACACCGGTCTCTATGGCGTCCGCCTGGGGAGGGTACAGCTCCTTGAGGCCCCTGGCGGCTAGGATGCGCTTCACCTGGGTCGGTACGTCCAGCTCCGTTACGTTCACGTGGGACAGCTCTCAGAAGACTTGGTGGATTCCGCCATATATGGGGTTGGGTCACCCGTTGGGCAGCCGCTCACGGGTGAGCGCCACCAGGCGGTCCACGGCTTCGCCTACCCTGGCCTCCACGTCGTCCTTCTCCTCGCCTAGGGAGCTGACCCACAGCCTGATGCCCTCCTCGCCGTAGGGCTTCACGAGGGATTTTATGTAGACGCCGGGCGTCTCCGCCATTACCTGGTCGATGATGGGTGCCAGCGTGGACTCGTCCCGGAGGGGAAGCGTCACGATCCTCTCGACGTAGATGTCTCTGACCATCTCCTTTAGTATTGGTGTGACCTGTTCGTCGAATATCCATTTGAGCTCCAGCGGGACGCCGGGCAGGCATATTATCGTGGCGCCCCGCGCCTTCAGGAGCACGCCCGGTGCGCCGCCCACCCTGTTGTCTAGGGGCTCTGAGCCGTGGGGGAGTATTGCCATCTTCCTGCGGCTGTCGGTCATCGCCCCGCTCTCTATCATCCCGCGGCCGTGGAGCACCGTGTACTGGCGCGTCACGATGTCGAGGGAGGCCTTGTCCAGCTCCATGGGGAGCCCCAGCCCCTGCGCCACTCCCTGGAGGGTCATGTCGTCGTGGGTCGGCCCGAGGCCGCCGGTTGTGAATACTATGTTGCAGCCGTCGTCGATGAGGCGGTTCAGTGCGGCTCCTATGGCTTGTAGGTCGTCTCTGACTGTGATGGTTTCGTGGGCGGTGAGTCCCAGGGGTTTGAGGCGGTTTATTATCCATTGGCTGTTGGTGTCGAGGGTTATGCCGTCGAGTATCTCGTTGCCCACTACTAGGATGCCTGTGTTGTTCAACTCGTTGATGATTTGGGCTGTGGGGTGATAATTGTTACTCTACGTGGAGCGTTATCTCGGTGGTTGTGGGTATGGCTGGTTGGATGCTTCTGGTTAGGTGGCAGTACTGTGTGGCTTGTTCCGCGATTCTCTGGTTTAGTTTCTGGTTTTCGGGGTCGCTCCAGACGTGTATGTCTATGTTGATGGCTGTCACTCTGTATCCGTCTGTGTCTGTTAGCTCGATGTCCTTGGACGCGTTTACCTTGAGGTCTCTTGTCTCGGCTTCAAGCATCGCTCGGTAGTAGTTGAAGGTGTCTATTATGCAGCCTGCGAGGCTGGCGGCGAAGAGCTGGTCTGGGCAGGGGGCTGTCTCGTTTCCCCCGTGTTCCCGGGGGGTGTCGAAGCGTTGTGTGAATCCGTCCAATTGGGCTGTTCCCCCTGTCTCGTGGTCCCATTCCGCTTCCGCGACGTAGTGGAGGTGTCGCTTGAGCCTCATACCCTTGTTTCATTGCTTGGCTGCTCTTAGGGCTTGCGTTGTTTATATTTGTAGACACATTACTTATGCAATTAGTTTGAATGTGTGAAAGATTGTATGAGATGGACTTAGTGCGCGTACGTAAAATCAGTAGGAACCAGTAACGACACACTAGCAATAAACTATTTTTTCATGTTTTGATAAGTTAAGAAACTCAAAACGAGAAGTAGGGGTATCACTACTGTAAATGTATCAAACAGACCACTGTCTAAAATCCTGTCAATTAAAGAATACTGAGAGATTATCTGAATTTGCACATGGTCACCAGAACTAAGATTGAATCCGTCAAAAACGTAGTATTCATCATCCCCAAAAAGCTTAACTCCCACATAGTCAAGACTAGAAAGACGTTCAACTGTGATCTCATCGGACTTCTCGATAAGAAATAATAACCTCTCAGTATCGTAGACCAGTTTTTTCTCGAGAACCTGAATAGGCTTAGATACCTTCAACCGATAATTTAAAGAAAGACTATAAGTATCATTAGGGAATAAAGGAACCATAGGATCATAGAGAAAATCCCCATTTTGAAAAAACTGTATGCAACAATCCATTGAGTTATGAACAATATCGAATGCACTAGGAGCAATCCAACCCTTCAACATGCTTGCGTTAAATACCTCTTCACCACCGTTACGTAACGACACAGTCTCCTTGAGAAGCAGATTCGAGTCCTCTCTTGATACGATTACATGGTGGATAACTGTGTTGAAATTATCGTCCTTTGTAGTAGATTCCAGTGCATGTGAGCTATCGTTACTGGTCTGAGCGTTCACTCGTACAAGGCTAGTAGATATCATTAATATGAGTATAATTATTGTATTGACAAATTGTCTACGGCGTTCTTCACTCAAAATTTATTTCCATCTATCATCGAAGATCATATTATATAAATCCTTATGTGCGCGAACAGTTCCCATATTGTGAAGATGGCTGACTCTGAACATATACACTGAGTAAAAATTTACTATTTATTATTGTAACAGATTCTATTCCTTTCAGTCTGTTTATTATGATCCTAATCGAGTAATTATGTTTCTATTTTTTCAATTGGGATGATGTGTATACTTTCTACTTCCTTTCTTATAGTCAAACAATCTACAAAGTAGGTAAGTTACATCGCATGCATAAATCCTAATTCTTTAACAATAACTCCATTGTTATCTTGTGGGAAATTCAATATTCGTGTTACATGGAATTCAACTAATTTATTTATAGCAATTACGTTCATTTCATTTTTTGAGGACTCGTTTTTGGTCACTTGTGTATATCGTGGTTCCTTGGGATTACCGGTGAATTGAGAGTGATGCTCGGATACTGGCCAATGGGATCGATGATGTGGACGTGGGTGGTGATCATCGATGGTTTGGCTTATCTGGGTTACCAGTGGTTTAGACCTCGGAGATACAGATCGTGCCCAGTTCAGCGTGATCCGTTGGAGATAGCAAAGCAAAGGCTTGCACGAGGCGAGATAACCGATGACGGCGTAGACGGGCTCGCTGAGCACTGAGTTGGTATATATTGTGCCGGCTCCATGTCTATCTGGATTATCTTGGAGCACAAAGGGCACCATATGAAACACGGCCAGCAGATGAGGGATCGGGGCAGGAACCATCATGCGATGATGGAGCAGGATTTCAAGCGCCGATTCTTTGTCTCTCTGATAATCACCGCGCCCATTCTTGTTCTCTCGCCCACGATACAGGGCTGGTTCGGGTTCACGGTGCCCAGATTCGCCGGGTATAACGTCGTTTTATTCGGTCTAGCGACGATAATAGCGGTCTACGGTGGCACGCCTTTCTACACTGGAGCTAAGCGTGATCTGGAGCGCGGCGTGCTCGGGATGATGGTGCTCGTGAGCATAGCTGTAGGCACTGGTTACCTGTTTAGCGTGGCTGCGACTTTCATCATCGCCGATGCGGTGGATTTCTACTGGGAAATCAGCACGCTGGTGGTCTTCCTAATATTCGGTCACTGGATGGAGATGAGGATGACCCGCAGAGCCACAGGAGCCCTAGAGGAGCTGGTTAAGCTGATTCCGCCCACTGCATACAAGGTGGAGGGCGATGAGATAGTTGAGGTGCCCACGGAAGAGGTGCAGGTCGGCGACGTTCTGCTTGTTAGACCCGGTGAGAAGGTGCCCATTGATGGCGTGATCATCAGTGGGGAGTCCGCTCTAGATGAATCTATGATAACCGGTGAGAGCAAGCCGGTCTCCAAGGGTGAGGGTGATGAGGTTATCGGTGGAACCATCAACGGCATGGGCTCCCTCAGAATAAAGATAGAAAAGACTGGGGAGGAGACTGCGCTGGCTCAGATTATCAAGTTGATGGAGGAGGTGCAGGCCTCCAAGCCACCGATGCAGAAGCTGGCGGACAGAGCCGCCCAGTATTTGACGATCACCGCGATAACCGTTGGTCTCGGCAGCTTCATCTACTGGAACTATTTCGGTGGCGAAAGCCTGGTCTTCGCGTTGACCACGATGGTTACGGTTACTGTCATCGCTTGCCCCCATGCACTGGGGTTAGCTATACCCACAGTTACGGCGATATCGACTACTTTGGCTGCGAGTAACGGCATCCTGGTGAAGAACGCCGACGCGTTGGAGATAGGCGAGAAGATAGACACCATAGTCTTCGACAAGACAGGCACACTCACACAGGGGTCATTCAGCGTCACAGACATCATAACAGGAGGAGAACATAGCGAGGAAGTGTTACTCAGATACGTTGCCTCCCTCGAGAGGGAGTCGGAGCACCCCATAGGCTATGCGTTGACAGAAGCAGCCGAAGAGAAAGGGATCGAGCTGTACGGGGTCTCCGGCTTTGAGGCGGTCGTGGGACACGGAGTCAAGGGAACCGTGAATGGCCACGGGATGATCGCTGGTACGCTGAGATTTATGGATAAGGAGGGTAAACCAATCACGGATGAGCTTAGGGCGGCTGGTGAACGCCTGCATGATGAGGCGAAGACCCTCAGCTATGTGGTAATCGATGACCATGTTGTGGGGATTATCGCGTTCGCGGACACATTGAAGGAGAGCAGCCTAAGGGCAATCAAGGAACTGCATCAACAGGGCAAAGAGATCATCATGATCACCGGTGACAACGAGCGTACGGCCAAAGCTATAGCTGAGAAGGCAGGGGTAGACGGCTATCTTGCCGAGGTGCTGCCCAGGGATAAGGCGAGTGAGGTAAAAAAACTTCAAGAGGATGGCAGAAGCGTGGCCATGGTTGGGGATGGTATCAATGACGCCCCGGCTCTGCTTCAGGCAGACGTGGGGATTGCCATCGGTGCAGGCACTGATGTTGCGATCGAGTCGGCGGACGTTGTCTTGATCAAGAGTGAGCCCGGTGATGTGTTGAAGCTTATTCGCCTTAGTAAGGCGACGATGCGGAAGATGAAGGAGAACTTGGTTTGGGCTTCTGGGTATAACGCTGTAGCCATACCTGTCGCAGCTGGGGTTTTGATGCCATGGGGTATTACCCTTAGACCTGAGTGGGGGGCACTGATCATGTCAGCGAGCTCAATAATCGTAGTCGCCAATGCCCTTCTGCTGAGAAATGAGAAAATTGAATAATTTTCACACAATTTGTTGTATGGTGGGGAATTCATCCTCCCTGTTTACGTGGATCTTGTTAGCTGATCCACATCTGGTATGTGGTGCCTGTTAGCTTGAATTGAACCGTTATGCCGCCTACCACATCGAATACGCCCTTTGTTTGGATCGACACTAGCATGTTCTCTGGGTTTGGTTCAAGCTTAGTGAATTGAAGATACAGGAAAGCCCCCTCGGCTTCGGCCTTTGCCTCGATCTCCTCGGGGCTCAAGGGGAGGACCCTGTAGCCTCCGACTCGTCTAGGCACTTCCACGTCTTCTATCAGCTCTGTCGACAAGACCACTGTGGTGGTGTTGTACGTTAGCGATGAGAAGGTCGATATCTCTTCTTCAACCAGCGCGATCTTCAGAGTCTCGCACACGATCTCTGACTCGAGACGCATCTGCGTCTCCGTGTGGCTCTGGAGAAGGGAGTCGTACCGTGTTTCCAGTTCTTGGTATCTGTCGTCAAGGGCGGTGAAACGGTTTCTCTCTGCCAGCGTCATGGCGACTAACGCTATGCTTATGGATGATAGTATCAGGATGACGGCTTGCTCCCTGGGTCTCATTCCTGTCCAAACCTCTTTATCTCATCGACTAGACGCTGATATAATACTAGGTTTTTGAACACCTTTAACGGGTGGCAAACGGATAACTTGTATGTAATACGATAATTGACGGAGGTGTTCAAAGCCTCACCGGCGGACCCTTCTATTTGCATGTTCTTGTTAAAACCGGGCCCCCGTTCAGCCAATATATGCGTTAAACTTAAATCGCCTGTTGGGGTGGGTTGATCGGCTCGGTGAGGATTATGAGCTGCACAGTGGTCGTTGACGGATTCTTCGGGGACGGAGGCAAGGGAAAGATAGTGTCATACCTCGCGGTGTCGGACGCCGCCGCCGTGGTCGCGAGGGGAGGCGTGGGGCCCAACGCCGGCCACACCGTCGTCAAGGACGGAGTCAAGTACAAGCTAAGGATGGTGCCATGCGGCTTCGTGAACGAGAGGACGCTCCAGCTGGTGGGGCCGGGCGTGGTCGTGAACCCCGAGGTCTTCCTCAGGGAGGTCGAGGAGACGGGGATAGAGGACCGGGTGGGGCTGGACCCCCAGTGCGCCATCATAGAGCCCAAGCACATCGCGCTCGACCGTAGGGGCCACCTCAAGGAAAAGATAGGCACCACCGGAACCGGGACAGGCCCATGCAACGCCGACAGGGCCATGCGCACCGCCAAGATGGCGAGGGAGATACCCGAGCTCAAGCCCTACATAAAGGACGTGCCGCTGCTGGTAAACGAGGCGCTGGACGGCGGCGAGGACGTGATACTCGAAGGCACCCAGGGCACCTACATCAGCCTCTACCACGGCGGGTACCCGTACGTCACAAGCAACGACGTCTGCGCCGCCGCCATATGCAGCGACGTGGGCGTAGGCCCCACCCGGGTCACCGACGTTGTCCTCGTCTGCAAGGCGTACGTCACCCGCGTAGGCGCGGGGCCCCTGGAGGGCGAGATCAGCGGCGAGGAGGCCAAACGGAGAGGCTGGGACGAGTACGGCACCGTAACTGGCAGGCAGAGACGGGCGGCGCCCTTCAACCACGGCCTGGCCAGGAGGGCGGCCATGATCAACGGGGCCACACAGCTGGCGGTGACCAAGCTGGACATACTGTACCCCCAGTGCAGAGGCGTGAACAGCTACGACGACGTCCCTGATATGGCGAAGGCGTTCATAGCCGAGATCGAGGAAAAAGTGGGGGTGCCGGTCACCCTCATAGGCACCGGCCCCGGCGTGGAAGAGACCATAGACAGGAGATAGCTACCCGAACAAGCCTCTCTTCTTGTTCAGCTCCCTGTCCAGCTCCTCTATGAGCTGCCGCTGCCTCCTGTTGAGCCTCTTGGGCACCGTCACTGTTATGTGGACAAGCTGGTCGCCGTGCCCGAAGCGTCCCCGTATGCCCTTCCCCCTCATGCGGAGGATGTCGCCGTTCTGGGTGCCCGACGGCACCTTCAGCGTCTCGGCTTCCCTCAGCGTGGGCACCTCGATCTCGGTGCCCAGCGCCGCCTGGGGGAACGACACCTCGGCCTCGTAGATGACGTCCGCGCCGCGCCTTATGAGGTGCTCGTGGGGCTTCACCCTGACCATGACGTAGAGATCGCCCGGGGGGCCCCCGTATTTCCCGGCCTCGCCCTGTCCGCGGAGTGTGAGGTAGACCCCGTCCTCGATGCCCTCGGGGACGGACACCTGTATGGTGCGCCTCTTCTCCTCCAGGCCGTCGCCGCCGCACACGCTGCACGGGGTCTCGGCCATCTGGCCTCTGCCGTTGCACCGCGGGCACGTGGTGACCGTTATCATCTGGCCGAAGAGGCTCTGGGTCCTCTGCTGTATCTGACCCGAGCCGTTGCAACGCGGACACGTTGATACCTGGGTCCCTGGCTCGGCGCCGTCGCCGCCGCAGCGGCTGCACCTCTCGAGGCGGCTGAGGCTCAGCTCAACGGTGGCGCCGAACGCCGCCTGCTCCAGGGTGATCTCCACCCGCGCCTCCAGGTCCCTGCCCCGCCGGGGGCCCGTGCGGCTGCTGGCCCTGAAGCCGCTGAACCCGCCGCCGAAGCCTCCGCCGAATATTCCGCCGAAGATGCGGCTGAAAAGGTCGTCGCCGAACCCCATCTCCCTGAAGATGCTGCTGAAGTCGACGCCCCTGAATATGTCCTCTGTGCTGTAGGCGCCGCTGATGCCGGCGTGGCCGAACCTGTCGTACTGCCGCCGCTTCTGGTCGTCGCTTAGCACCGCGTAGGCTTCGCTGATCTCCTTGAACCGTTCCTCGGCGTCGGGCTCCTTGTTACGGTCCGGGTGGTACTTGAACGCGAGCTTCCTGAACGCCCGCTTTACCTCGTCCTGAGAAGCGCCGCGCTCGACGCCCAGAACCTCATAGTAGTCGCGCTTCTCAGACAACTCTATACGTCCGCCCGTTTACGCTGATTCTTCCCAGGCCCTCGGTTAATAAACGTTACCAGCATGGATGAAAAAAGTGTTGGGCTACCTGGGGGCGTCCGGGTGCCACTTCCTCTGTATCTCCAGGGTCTTCCTCATGCCCGTCTCCTCGAGGTGCTCCACTATCTCGTCTAGGGGCGTGTGCTCCGCTATCTCGTCCTCCTGGGACGCCAGCCTGAGCAGAAGCCTCGCCATGACCATGGCGCCCTCCTGGAGGTTCCGCGGGTCGACCTTGTCCATGGTGTCCGCTGTTGTGTGGCCCCAGCCCCTGCCCACCAGGAGCCGCTGGGGGCTGGGCTCGGCGTGCATGTATATGCACGGGATGCCCTGCATGTAGAAGGGCCAGTGGTCGCTGGCCGCCGAC
>CAYFYM010000004.1:0-3989 GCA_964347405.1 uncultured Candidatus Bathyarchaeia archaeon
CACCTCCTCACTAAATTTTAAACTACAAATCATTGTTCGTCATAGTAAAATAAAGAGAAAAAAGTGTTGTATGCTAATCTTTGGCGAGCTGTATGGATATGTTGCTGATGTTCCTGGGGCTACCGTCCTCGTTCTCCAGCTGCTCGGTGCCTATGATGATGTCTTTGACAGATAGGTCCGCAACGAACTGGTTCCGCACAACCTCAGCCACGTCCACCGCCTTGCTGATCGCCCGCCCCCTGGCCATGAGGGTCACCTCGCTGTCCTCCGCCTTGAGGGCTGTCATCACGGCAAGGCAGTAGGCCATAACCGGCTTCCTGCCTATGTATATCACGTTACCCTGTTCCATCTCGTACACCTTTACGTCGTACACTAGTTGGGTAACCCTGAATCTATCCACACGAGTATTAATCTTTTAGGAAAAAGACTGGCTGAAACGCACACGAAACCCCGATCAATTCGATATCACGACTCCATTAACACTATAAAACCGGCGTCGAGGGGTTCAATCGAACGACGTTTGGCCAGCCAATGCGAGAAAACAGCCCAGAGAAAGAGAGTCATAGGTAAAATTTACTTGACCCTGTTGATCTGCTTCCTTCTCTCTACCAATTTGTACACGTTTTCAAATCCCAGCGAACCCACCGTTACCCCAAGCAAAGTCAATGTAGATGACGTTGTGCTCGTGGAAGGCGACGGCGTAGGAGGCGGCCTAACAGCGGTCATCTATCTAGACGAGGTGAAGACGTGGGACGGCAGCGCAGGAGCCCTAAACGCGACCTCCAGCGAACCGAGCGGCTATTACAGCGTCACCTTCAAGGCCCCCGAGATCCCCGGGGGGACCCATTATATCATCGCCGTGGAAGAGGGCTGCCCCGTAACCGCCTCAACGTCATTCACCATAACGCCGAAGCTGAACCTCCTTGACTATATTTACAGGGATCACCAGTACAGCTTAGTGGGCACAGGCTTCGGGGCGTCTACAGCCGTCATACTCATGATGAGGGAGAAGACCACTGGATCTGGCATCGACAACTGGCCCGCGACGACGGTATCAGACGAGTACTTCAGCATCGGAGACGGAGCCACGCGAACACATGCAAGCACCCTATCCATGACGCCCATCAAACCCGGGACCCTGAGCATAACCGACGGGACAGAGACCATCATAGACATCGGAGGAGGCGTCCTAGAAGGATCGAGCGGAGGATCGGGGAAAATCGACTACGTCACAGGCGAGGTCCACGCTAGGTTCGACTCCGCCCCGGCCCAGTACACGGTGATAACCAGCAGCTACGACCACTTCCAGGGCGTCTCCGAAATAAGCCTTCTCACGTCTGACCCGCTGACCGCTAACTCGAAGGGCACCGTGGAGACCGAGATAGAGATAGAGTCACTGGACTTCGGCGACTACTACGTATGCGCCCTCGACTCCCTCAACAACACCCTCGTAGACGAGGTGAAGCTGTGCCCAAGGATAACGCTCAGCGACTCCGAGGTAGACGTAGGGGACCTCCTGACGATAAAAGGCAGAAACTTCACACCGGGCAAGGAAATCACCTCGGTCACGCTATCACGGGAAGGATGGAGCGAGGAATGCCAGATCGTGCCGAGCGCTCCCTACGCCGACTCTGACGGGGACCTCCAGATCGACGTGTTCATACCCCAGGTACCTGAAGAGGACAAGGAGTACCTTGTCGAGGTAATGGACAGCGATGGACTGGTCAGCCAGAAAGCCCTCGCCGTTGAAGACCGTGCATGGATAGAATGCACGTTAGATAGAGACGATGAATCCTACAGGGTACATCTCGTGGGTAGGAACTACCAGAACCTCGCCAACCAGAAAGTGGCGGTAGAGGTGGTGGACCAGGAAATCCCGACCACCATATTCAAGATAGCTCAGGTAGACACGGACGACTACGGATGCATCGACACCACTTTCGTCGTCGTCAGCAACGACGACAGGAAGTTCACCGTCAGGGCGTACTCAGAAACGGCGAACATAGAGTCTGAAACCTTTCTTCAGGTGACCCCTCTGACAGTGGAGCTGTCCAAGGACCATGGGCTCCCAGGCGACACCGTGAAGATCAACGGAGAGGGCTTCACGCCCAAGAAGCATTGGAACGCCACAATCGACGGAGAGACGCTGGTCTCTACGGACGAAGGCATCGTGACCAGCACCGGGAGGCTTAGACTCGCGACTAGCTACGCGAGATTCACCGTCCCGGAGATGGAGCCAGGAGAGTACACAGTCTGCTTCACCGACGTCGAGACATGGAACAGAGTCGAGGCAACCTTCACCATAGACCCATGGACCGAGGTAGTCGACCACCATTCACCGGTCGCCGTCATCGAGTGCCTGGACTCAGGAGTCGAGGGAGAGTACTTCTACTTCAGCGGCCGGGAGTCTACGGACGAAGACGGCGTAATCCTTTACTATACCTGGAGCTTCGGCGACGGCTTCTCTTCCAACAACATGAACCCCATACACAAGTACAGCACACAGGGCGACTACACGGTGAAGCTCACAGTGAAGGACAACGACGGCCTCTCGTCCTCCACAGAGAAAACGATACACATAAAGGACGAGGGCACACAAGCCGACTTCACAGCCGTTAACCCCGAGGGGCTGACGCCTCTTACGGTACAGTTCTGGGATGCAAGCGAGTCATACGACGACATAACTAGATACGAGTGGGACTTCGGCGACGGCTACAAGAGCAGCGACAGGAACCCCACGCACACCTACACCGAGACAGGGTTCTACGACGTAGCCCTCACTATATTCGACGTAGATGGAGGGGAGTTCACCACCGTGAAGGAGGGCTTCGTAAAGGTCTGGCACATGGACTATGAGCCACCCAAGATCGAGGTAGCCCAGGCGGAGAGAACGGACACAGAAAACGTCCACGTCGCCGCCTACATAGTAGACGACCAAAAGGTAGCCACGGTAACGCTGTCCACCGTGAAAGGCGAGACCCATCTTCAGCCAGTTTCTGGCGCTGACGGGCTGTACAGCTGCATTGCAGAGCGGTTCACCGAAGGAAAAATCGTAGCCACTGACGTAGCGGGAAACACCCAGCAGATACAGGTAGTTACCAACATCTCCGCCGTCGGCACTGGGTTACAGACGTTGAGTCCCGGCTGGAACACCGTCACCATCCATGAAAACCAGGAAAAGACCCCGGTAAACGCCTTAGCCCTCCTGCCCCTAGGTCAGGACGCCGTTGCCGCGTATACTCAGGCGTACAATAACTCGGACGCCAAACCTTTCATCGAGAGCATATGGAGGTACGACCCATACATCGGCTATGTAATGTACGACCCGGCTACTGGCCTAGGGGAGATCACCCACCTCCGGTCAGGAAAGACCTACTGGATAAAAGTCTCCCCGGGGTACCCCCTCTCCTCCCTCCTCACAAGCGATTGTAGATAGTCATCCCCCCTCTACAACAATTATTCTAGTAATATACTGAAGAAAAAGCAAGACTTGGCGTGAACTAGGTTGAACCATGCACGGACACTGAAAACGCTGTTACTGCTTCTGGTTGCAGCCAACATAGCATTGACAAGCCTCGTCCAAGCCGAGCCCCTGCCCCATGCGTTGAGCTGCGTATTATCAATCGGCGACGTACCGGTGCAGGACCACCTCCTCGTTGAGGCGAAGATCGACGGCGTCCTGTACGCGGCAACATATACCAAGGACGGCAGGTTCGGGTACGACCCGTACTTCAAGATCCCAGCGGACACGCCCTACACAGAGGAGACAGAGGGGGGTAGAGACGGAGACACGGTCCATATCTACCTTGACGGGGAGGAGATACTGGAATTCACCTTCGAGTCGGGAAGAATCAGCAACTTCGTCGAAGACATCTCCGACCTATTCAACGACCCACCGGTCGCGTCTACAAAGACGAGCCTCACGGGGGTAGTCGGGTACAGCGTTATGCTCGACGCGACCGGGTCATATGACCCCAACACCGCGAACC
>CAYFYM010000005.1:0-4020 GCA_964347405.1 uncultured Candidatus Bathyarchaeia archaeon
GCATCCTGAGCAGGTCCTTAGGAAACTCGCTTAGCTCCCTCCTGTTCCTGAACTTGGCTATCACGATGGAGTCGATCTCGCCGGTCACGTCGTAGACGGCGCAGACGTAGGGTAGCTTGGCGATCTCCCCTTGGGTCTCCAGCAGCTTCCCGCGGTTCACCGTCATCTCCGTCACCACCGTCAGCTCGAACCCCAGCCGCTCGAAGTCCAGCATCACGGTGTACTCCTTTATGACCCCGGCGGACTCCAGCCGCTGTACGTGGTTGATGACCGTGGCCGCGGACATGCCTATGGCCTTGGCCAGCTCACGGTAGCTCCTGTTGGAGTTCAGCAGTAGCTCCCCGAGGATCTTCTTGTCTGTCTCATCAAGCGCGAACATACAATCACCTTAACGTTTGTATATTAAATTATTATCTGCCTATACGGATGTATATTAAATTTGCCATAAAGTATATATTCATAAAGGGCGAGGGTGGGTTATGGCTGGCCAGTTGAGGATGGGCGGCGTCGCCGCGGCGGTCGCTGTGTCCGTCATTTGGGGCCTGAGCTTTGTCGCGGCCTCTGTTGCCCTGACCACGTTGTCGCCGGTCTTGCTGGCCACGGTGAGGTTCGTGATGGCCTCGGCTCTATTCATCCCGGTGGTCCTCAGGGATCTGAGGACAGGGTCGAAGCCTAGTTACGGCGACCTGAAGGACATGGCTTCCCTCGGCCTCCTCAGCATAAGCGTTTATTTCTGGCTCCAGTACACCGGCGTGAAGTATGCAGGGGCAGGCATATCCAGCCTACTCGTCGTCGGGTTCATACCCGTACTCACAGGCGTGGCTTCCTCGGTCATGCTTGGCGAGGCGCTGAGTCGAGCGAAGGCCGTCGGCTCAGCCGCTGGCTTCGTCGGCGTGGCCCTTATAACCTTCCCCAAGGTGACGGGCGTGAACTTGGATGCGGGGTTCCTGTTCGGCGTGGGGTGTCTCCTGGGCAACGCCGTTTGCTGGTCCCTATACTCCACGTTAAGCAGGCGGCTCATGCAGAGAATCGGGAACCCCCTTCTAGTGACGGCGTATGTGACAGTATTCGGTACCCTAGCTTTAATCCCCATGTCCCTGTCCTCTGATTGGGCTACGCTGCGGCTTCTGAGCCAGGTCCAGTGGCTCAGCGTCCTCTACCTCGCGGTGGTCTGCAGCGGCGGAGGATATCTTCTCTGGAACGTTGCGTTGAGCAGGCTTGAGTCTGTGAGGGCCGCAGTATGGCTCTACCTGGAGCCTGTGGCTGCGTTCATGGGGGAGGCGCTGTTGCTGGGGGTGGTGCCTGACGCTTTGACCGCGGGGGGTGGCCTGCTGATAATGGCCGGGGCGGTCATTACCTATGCGGCTAAGAAGTAAAATTGATTTAAACACGTTAAACCCGCTAAATATGTGTATAGTGATGGGCTAATTATTTAAACATATGTAAAGCATTTTTCCCATAAAGTATATATATGTGAATAATATCCAAGCGTGTATGCCTTCGACGTTAACCACCGGAGACGCCGTGGAGCCCATAACGGAGCTCATCAAACGTCACGACATCAAATACATCCGCCTCATAGTCATCGACCCAATGGGCAGCCCCAAGGCCATGCTGGTCCCCGAGTACAACATGCGGGAGACGCTGACCTACGGAATCGCCTTCGACGGCTCAAGCATACCCGGCTTCGCCGAGGTGAACAGGAGCGACCTCAACCTCCACCCCGACCCGTCCACGTTCTTGGTACCCATGTGGGAGACCCCCGGTATAGCCCTCATGTTCTGCTATGTCAGCAACCCGGACGGGACGCCGTTCCTCGGGGACCCTAGGGGCCTGCTGAAGAGGACGGTGGACGAGCTGGAGAAGAAGGGGCTTGGCTTCAACACCGGCCCAGAGCTCGAGTACTTCTACGTCACCAACGAGAGCGGCTCTGTCGCGCCCTACGGGAAGGGAGGCTACTTCGACCTCCCGCCCCTCGATCCCACCGAGGACGTCAAGCTGGAGACACTCATGTGTCTGGAGGCCGCGGGGTTTCAGCTCGACAAAGTCCACCACGAGGTGGCTACAGGCCAACAAGAGATCAACTTCAGGTACAGCGACGCCCTGCACACAGCCGACAGGGTGATCCTCTACAAGCTGGCCGTCAAGACCATCGCCGAGAAGCATGAGGTCACCGCCACGTTCATGCCCAAGCCCTTCTGGGGCATCAACGGCAGCGGTTGCCACATGCACCAGAGCCTCGTGGATCTGGAGACTGGGCGCAACATCTTCATGGACGAGGACGCCGAGCAGGGGCTGTCTGACGCTACGCGTCACTACGTCGGCGGCATACTGAAGCACGCGCAGGCCATGTCGGCGGTGGTAGCGCCCCTGGTGAACAGCTACAAGAGGCTGGTGCCACACTACGAGGCCCCGGTCTACGTGAGCTGGGGCTACGCGAACCGCTCAGCCCTCGTCAGGGTGCCCCTGGCACCGGGGGAGAAGAACACGGTGACCAGGATCGAGTACAGGCACCCCGACCCGTCTAGCAACCCTTACCTGACGGCGACTATCCTGCTCAAGTCGGGAATGGATGGCATAGACAAGAAGATGGAGCCGCCGGAGCCGTTGTCAGACAACATATACCACTTCACAAAGAAGGACATCAAGAAGCTGCACGTAGATGTTCTGCCCGAGCACCTCGGAGAGGCGGTGGAGTGGTTCGAGGAGGACGCCACGATGAAGGACGCCCTAGGCGACTACCTCCACAGGAACCTGGTAGAGCTGAAGCAGACTGAATACAAGAGCTACTTGGATTACACAGGCGTCGAGTGGGCAGCGAGCAGACCCAAGATCACGCCGTGGGAGTACGAGCAATACCTGACTAGGTGCTAGCACCAAGATCTATTACTAAACGTTACACCCCATCTCCGCGATCCTCTGGGGCAGGTCGTCCAGCTCAGAGGTCATCCTCTCGTACCACCTATCCAGTGTTTCTCGGATAGAGTCTTTGAGCCTCTCGGGGGGCACGGCCCTGTAGATGTACTTGTATCCGCCGAGCCCTATCAGCTCCTCTTCGCGGGTGGCCAGCCTCTTCTCCACGAGGTTCTGGAGGAGCCTCTGGGCTGTGGACCTGCTCTTGTCAAGCGTGTCCGCTGCGTCCTGTACCGTGATGGGGCCGGCGTTCACAAGGGTGCAGTAGGCCTGTATCTCGGTGGTCTTCATGCCGAGGGCGCATTTTATGAGCTCCTCTGCCCCTATCTCCGGGGCGTTGAGGATGCTCTGGATCTCTCTCAGACTCATAACTATGTTCAATGATGGTGAACATCTTTAAATACCTTTATATTGTGCAGCCATGAAACACTATCTGAAACCTAATGACTAAACCCACAGAACTCACAGACTCCAGCTTCGACAAGTTCGTGAAAGAGAACGATAACGTGGTCGTCGACTGCTGGGCGGCCTGGTGCGGGCCATGCAGGATGCTGAGCCCGGTGATAGAGCAGCTGGCGAAGGAAAGGACGGACATAAAGTTCGCCAAGCTCGACGTCGACAAGAACAGGGCGGTACCCATGCGGTACGGGATAATGAGCATCCCCACCCTGCTCTACTTCAAGGACGGGAAGCTCGTAGACAAGACCCTGGGCGCCCTGCCCAAGCAGATGGTCGAGTCCAGGCTAACGGTGTTCGATTAGCCTAGGCTCGGCTCCTCAGTTTCTCCGTTATCTTCATGAGATCCTCGGGGCTTATGGGCTTGAACAGCACATCGTCCGTCCCCAGGTCCTCGGGGTCCATGCTATCCAGGAGCTCCGCGTGACCGGTCAACAGGACGATGTTAAGGTCCTTGTTACGTGACTTAAGCCTCTTCCCAAGCTCGCTCCCCGTCGTGTCAGGCAGCTTCATATCCAGAATGGCCAGGTCGAAGTCTGTCTGGCTCGCCTTCAGCAGAGCCTGGTTCCCGGTGGACGCGGTCTCCACTTCGAAGCCCGCGTCATGGAGGAGCATCCTGCAGCTCTCTGTTAGGAACTCGTCGTCGTCGCC
>CAYFYM010000006.1:0-10006 GCA_964347405.1 uncultured Candidatus Bathyarchaeia archaeon
GCGTGAAATCCTCTTCGGTGTAATCGATCACGTGATCAGCGCCGAGAGAAGCTACCAACTCGAGATTATCTGTGCTACAGACTCCAGTCACCTCGGCTCCAAAGTGTTTGGCTATCTGCACACCATAGGTCCCGAGTGCCCCGGAGGCTCCGTTTATGAGCACCCTGTCCATATTCTTGATCTTGCCGGTATCCCTCAGGTAAACCAGCGCCGCGCATCCGCTTGCTGGGACGGGCGCAGCCTCCTCAAAGCTCATGTTGCCGGGTTTTAACGCGACCATCCCGTCTTCTGGTAGGCATATATACTCAGCGTGAGCTCCAAAGCGTAGCCCCGTCGAGGCGAAGACTTCATCGCCGTTATTGAACTCTGTTACTTCTTTACCCATAGACTCTACTACGCCTGCCAGCTCCATTCCGAGTATCTTTCTCTTAGGACCTGTGACGCCAATGAAGATTCGCCCCATGAGCTTTTCAATGAAGGAGCCAGGGATCGACAGGCTTCGCATCCGGGTGTCTCCTCTGTGGAGCGTGGTGGCGATTATCTTGACGAGGAGTTCGTTGTCTTTTGGTGTTGGTTTGGGCACGTCTCTGATTTGGATTACCTCTGGTGGACCGTATTTCTCGTAGACTGCTGCCCTCATAACCATCAGCTTACCCAAGTCCATGCATACCAGATAGTCATCAGGTTGAAGACGAGCCTGACGGCTAGAAGGAACTTGTCATATAATCCAGGGTACCCCGGTAAGCCATACAGGTTGAAGAGGAAGAACACCACAGCTACGACGATATTTATTTTGTGAGAGAATATTCACGAACAGCGTATAGAAGCCCATCGTTCTAAAGGTCGTGAGAGACCTCTGGAACAACCTGAATAACAGAAACTTCTCCTCAGCCGATACATATGATCAAATTGCCAAGACAATCGGGAGAGAAGGAATGGATGAACTAACTGAGAAACCGGAATTTCTAGAGGAATTTGACTTTAATGAGTATTTTGATGACCCGAACTTGATACAAGAATACTTGCAGTTCATTAGGCACAACAATCTATGGACGAAGGCTATCCAGAGAGGAAAACAAGATGGCTCAATAAAGAACCAGCTACCAAATATGCAGATAATGCAGTTCATGAGCTTCGTAGCATGGGGGACCATTAACGAGATAATGAGAAGGCGGAGCCCCCTAGATAGAATAGGAATGAATATGGAAGTATTTTCCACCAACATAATCAGGCTTTTATCCGGTTTCCTGGATGACGGCTCTTAACATAAGGATTTTTACTGCATATTAAAATTAACTTTCAAAAAAAACATTGTATAAAAAGGCGTCATGCATGAAAACAACAAGCACAGTAAGCTAAATATAGGTGCGGGGGGAGGGGTTCGAACCCTCGAAAGCCTAAGCTACAGGATCTTGAGTCCCGCCCCTTTGGCCACTCGGGAACCCCCGCGCACCAGAAACATACACCGACGAGCCGCTTAAAACGGTTCCCCAAAAAAACCATAAACACCCACAACCCCACCCATACCATGAAGATATCCCTGAGCCTCGGCGGAAGCCTACTAACAGGCAAAAACAAGGAACCCCACATAGAGCTCGACCCAGAAAAATACCGCCTGTACGCCGAGACCCTCAAGGAGCTACACACCCAGGGCCACGAGATCATGGCCGTCTGCGGCGGCGGCAAACCAGCCAGACACTTCATAGACGTCTCCAAACAGCTCGGAGGCTCACGGAAAGTCCAAGACCTCCTCGGGATAAAGGCGAGCCACGTCAACGCCCTCCTCATGATGTCCGCCCTAGGCGGCCACGCCGACCAGAACCGCATATACCAACGGGCGTCAGACCTCAACTACGCCCCGCCGGGCAAGATACTGGTGGGCGGCGGGTACAAGCCCGGAAGCAGCACCGACTACAGGGCAGTCATATTCGCGGAGAAGATGGGCGCAGACCTCATCATAAACGCGACAGACGTCCCCGGCGTCTACGACAAGAACCCAAAAACGCACGAGGACGCCGTCAAGCTCAAGGAGCTCACCTACGACCAGCTGGAGAACATAATCAAGGAGAGCACGAGGCAGGCCCCAGGCGAGTACGGGCTCTTCGACCTCAAGGCGGTGAGACGGGCGAAGAAGGCCGGGATACCCGTGGTGTTCATCGACGGCACAGACCCGCAGGAGATCAAGAGAGCCGTAGAAGGAACCCACGGCGGAAGCACCGTCAAAGAATGAAAGGATTCAACCGAGTCCCCCGCCCACAACAGGATATAAGAACCTTCAAATACCGTACCTCTTTTAGAGTCTCTACTCGGTGAAACACCATGTCCGGCAACCCCACCCTCGACAGATTCAGGTTCCAGCGGATGCTAGAACGGCTCCAGAGCCTAGAGGGCAGAGGCACCGAACTGGTGACGGTCTACGTACCCCCCACCAAACAGGTCCACGACGTCATGCAGGACCTCAGAAACGAGTACGGCACCGCAGTCAACATCAAATCCAAGACCACCCGCAAGAACGTCCAGGACGCCCTCACCAAGGTCATGGAGCAGCTCAAGCTGTTTAGGGAGATACCCGAGAACGGTCTCGCCCTCTTCGCCGGCAACGTGGTCGGCGACACCGCGAGAGACGACGAGATGGAGACCTTCGTCCTCATACCCCCCGAGCCCATAGGCATCTACTACTACAGGTGCGAGCACAGGTTCATGCTGGACCCCCTCTTCGAGATACTCGAAGCCGAGGACACCTTCGGCGTCCTCGTCATGGACTCCAAGGACGCCACCCTCGCCACGCTCAAGGGGCAGCGAGCCGACATAATCAAGGACATGAGCAGCGGCGTCGCCGGCAAGACCCGCGCCGGCGGCCAGTCCGCCCGGCGGTACGAGCGGCTCAGGGAGATGCACCTCAACTAGTACTACCACAGGGTAGGCGACATGATGACGGACGTCTTCCTCAACATAGAGAACCTCAAAGGCATAATCGTCGGCGGCCCAGGCCCCACCAAGGAAGACTTCCTGAAAGGCAACTACCTCCACCATGAGATCAGAGACAAGATACTCACCACCGTGGACACGGGGTACACGGGCCACGAAGGCGTCAAGGAGGTCGTGAACAGGAGCCGCAGCTTCCTCGAGAAGGTCCGGTACATGCAGGAGCGGCAGGCCGTCCAGGAGTTCCTCAAACACCTGGGAGAAGACGACGGCCTCGCCACCTACGGCGAGCAAGAGGTGCTGCGGGTCCTCAAGAACGTGAACGTCTACACGCTCCTGGTCAGCGACTCAATCAGACGCTGGTACGTGACCCTCAAGTGCAGGACCTGCGGCTACACAGAGACCAAGATAGTCGACATGGACCAGTGGGGGCAATTCGAAGAAAAAGTCAACGGCATGACGTGCCTCAAATGCGGCACCGGCCAGTACGAGGTAGAGGAGAGGGAGGACCTCATAGAGGTTCTCGTCCGGATGAGCGAGGAAGCCCAGGCCAACATGGAGATCATATCCACCCACACCGAGGAGGGCGAGATGCTCTACAGGAGCTTCGGAGGCATCGCCGCCGTCACCAAGTACAGGACCTTCTAGCCTTCACGTTTCTCTAGGAACTCTCCTATCAGCGGGTCGACGTGGCTCCAGTCCCGTCCCTCCTCGAAGTCTTCCCTGTCCTTCTCCGACGTCGGCACCGTCTCGAACTCGCAGTGGTCGTCCCCGAGGATCATACACATGGTGTGAATCATCTTCTCGCCCGGGTCCGCGGCCATCGTCTTCCCCGGGTCGATGAGGCAGTAAAGGGCCCCTATCTCGGGCTCCCCGTGCTCCAACATGATCTTCCCCAGCTCGCACAGCGGCGGCTTGCCCTCACGCCTCTCCCAGAAACCGTACTTGGGGAGGCTCTGGTGCCCCTGCCTCGTGCGCTCCGCGACATACTCGCTGTAACGCTTGATAGAGTCCAGGACAAGCTGCTTCCCCTCGTCCCAGCCAAACCTCTCCACGAGGGTCTTGGCGTAGGCGAGGTGCAGCAAGGCGAGCCTCTGCGTGGTGACCTTGACCTCGTTCTCGGCCTCTGAAAGTGGAACCATCTCTTCAGACATGTAGAATCAGGGAAAGGGTTGATCGGAAAAGTATAAGGGGTTTCCTAGAGGGTGACCGTGAACCCGATCTCCGGGTAGTCCTCCAGGCTCAAGTCCCCGCCGGGGTCCGCGACTATCTCCAGGCTCTCTATTTTCAACGTGTCCTTGATGTCTGTTGAGCCCAGCCTGAGCGCCTCAGCGTCGCCGCCAGGCGCGTAGAGCCTCACGCTCTTCATGGATGCGTTAAGGCTCACACCCATCCTGTTCTTCTCTCGGCGTATGTCGCTGATGGCGGCGATTATCAAGTCCCCAGCCTTCTCGGCCTCCATGTCGATCATGGCCTCGTCGTACACGGGCCACTCCGAGACTTGTATGCTGGAGCCCGGATCGTACATGGTGCGCCATATCTCCTCGGTGATGTGAGGCGTTATCGGCGCCATGAGCTTGATCATCCGTTCCACCGTGTAGAGGAGGGTCTGCTGGGCCGCCTTCTTCCCTTCTCCGTCGCCGTAGAGCCGGGTCTTAGCCGCCTCCAGGTAGTGGTCGCAGAAGATGTGCCATATGAAGTTCCTGGTCGCCTCGGTGGCGTTCATGAATTCGCAGCTCTCCATGGCCTCCGTCGCCTTCTTCACCGTCCTCTGGAGCCTGGAGACGATCCACCTGTCCAGGAGCCTGGGCTCGACGCGTTCAGCCGGGTCGTAGCCCTGCAGCCTCATGCCCGCGAACCTGCACGCGTTCCAAAGCTTCCTCATGAAGCGCCAACCGTACTCAACGTCCTCCCACCTGAACGGTATGTCCGTGCCCGTGCTGCCGCCCGCGGCGGCCCACTGCCTCGGAGCGTCCGCGCCGTACTTGCTGAAAACCTCGGGCGTGGCGACGTAGTTGCCCAGGCTCTTGCTCATCATGCGTCCGTCGCTGCCGAACACCATGCCGTTGATGAGCACCGAGTCGTAGGGCGTCTCGTCGAACAGCGCCAGGTGCCTCACCATCAGATAGTAGGCCCAGGTGCGTATGATGTCCTGGCCGCTGGGGTGGATGCTAGCGGGGAACTGCCTCCTCCAGCCCGGCCTATCGGGCCACCCGGCGTGGATGGCGCACGTTAGGCTGCTGTCGAACCATGTGTCCATGACGTCGGTGTCGGGCACGAACTCGGTTCCGCCGCACTCGCAGACGTCGTCGATGCTTGTAACCTTGGGGTCCACGGGCAGCTCCTCGGGCCTGGCGAGCCTTATCCTGCCGCAGCTCTTGCAGTACCACGCGGGCACCGGCGTGGCGAAGACCCGCTGCCTGCTCAGCACCCAGTCCCAGTCCAGCCCGGTGGCCCAGTCGATGAGCCTCTGCCTCATCCAGTCAGGGTACCACGTTATCCGCCTGGCGGTCTCCACCACCCTGTCAGTGAGGCTTATGGTGCGCATGAACCACTGCAGCGCCGTCACCACCTCAATGGGCGTGTCGCAGCGCCAGCACAGCCCCACCTCCTGGTCCAGCTCATGCTCCTCCCTGATTAGCCCGGCTTCACGCATGTCCTCGACGAGGGCCCTCTGCCCCTCCTCGATGGGCATCCCGGCGTATTTACCCGCCACCGGCTGGAGCATCCCGCGTCCGTCGATGAGCTTCACCACGGGCAGGTTGAAACGCGCCACGGCGACCACGTCCGCCTTGTCACCGTAGGTGCAGATCATCATGGCCCCGGTGCCGAACGTGGGGTCCACCTCGTCGTTGGCGATGATGGGCACCTCCTGGCCGAAAACGGGCACCCGCGCCTTCCCTCCTATGAGGTGCCTGTAGCGCTCGTCGTCCGGGTGGACGCCCAGGGCGACGCACGCGGGCAGGTAAACGGGCCGGGTGGTGGCTATGAGCAGCTCCCCGTCCCCGGTGATGAACGGTATGGTGTATATCCTGCCCCGCTTGGTCTCGTGCTCCACCTCGGCGTCCGCTATCGCCGTCTCGCAGCGGGGGCACCAGTTGATGGGGTGCTCCCCCTTGTAGATCATGTCCTTCTCGTAGAGCTGGAGGAAGCTGAGCTGAATCTTCCTCATGTACTCGGGCTCCATGGTCCTGTACTCCGTGGTCCAGTCGACGCTGCAGCCCATCCGTATGACGGCCGTCTTCATTACTTCGATGTACTGCTCTATCCACTCCTCGCACATCCTCCGGAACACGTCAGGCGGGACGTCGCTCTTCCTTATCCCCTTGGCCTTCTCGACCCTGACCTCGGTGGGCAGCCCGTGGCAGTCCCACCCCTGTGGGAACAGCACGTTGTAGCCCCTCATCCGCTTGTACCTGGCGCGTATGTCGAAGTAGGTCCGGTTCAGGAAGTTGCCCATGTGGAAGTCGCCGCTCGGGTAGGGCGGAGGAGTGTTGATGCTGTAGACCGGCCGGCTGTAGTCGTCCCAGTCGTACCTGTGGATTCCCTTGGCTTCCCATTGTCTCTGCCACTTCTCCTCCATCTGGAGAAAATCGATTTTTCTCGGTAGCACCTTCATCTCTTCCTACCCTCCGTCTCTACGCGTCGCGGACCAAACGCCGTCGATAGGCTGGATATCCTTGCCTCATTCTTTAAAATGTTGTCCGCTGCGGTCTGTCCAGTAGGCGTGTCCGGGTCTTCAGTTGATCCCCGCCGGGGGATCGACAAAACAATACCCCATTTGCCTCTCCTCAGACACCGAATCATGTATGGTGGTCGGATAAAAGCTTTCAGATCATGGGCTACACTTCCAGCCGCATGGGCTCGTCCCTCTTCCTAGGCCCCTGGATCACCAGCTGTTCCCCGAGGGTGGCCTTCATGCCGTCCACCGCCGCTATGACCGGTATCCCTGTCTCCCGCTGCAGGTAGTCGGCTTCCTTGACGGGGTCGGCCTCCAGCATCCTCCACCCGAAGTGGGTTATAATCGCCGAGGAGGGCCGGGCCTCCCCGAGCACCCGCAGAACGTCGTCTGTGCAGAGATGCATCTTGATCGGGTGGCCCCTCGGCCAGATCACGCACAGTATCAACAGCCGTTGTCCCTCGTGCTGCTCCCCCAGGCCTTCGAAGTAACCAGTGTCGCATGTGTAGCCGACCGAGCCGACGCCCGGGGCGTCTAACCTGACGCCGATGGAATCGGGGTCGGAGTGAAGGGCCTTGGTTGCAGTGAACTCGACGTCGTTGACACGGAACGTTGTGCCCGGCTCCAGCTCGACGAGTTCACCCACCAGGCCCCTGTGGTAGTCGGAGACGCAGGGGCCGAGGCCTTCGATCCCCCGTGTCACGCTGGGCGGCGCCGCGAGCAGCCCCTTCCTGTTCCTCGTGCCGTCCGTCATGGCCTCTATGAAGACCTCGACGTCCGTGTAGTGGTCGGGGTGGCAGTGGGTCACCACGAGGCCGTCCAGCCGCCGGGGGCTGAGCCCCGCCCAGTTGCTGAAGACGAGAGCGCCGGGCCCGGGGTCGATGTGCACCTGGGTCCCCCCGTGCACAGCCCTGATGCCTGCGGTGCGCCTCCTCTGGGTGGTCATCACGAACCTGCCGCCGCCCGTGCCCAGGAAATGCAGCTCAAGGGGCTTCAGCGGCCGCACACTCTCCTAAGCACCTTTCCCGCGAGGGCTCTCGTGTGCTCTCCGTCGCTCACCGCCAACTCCCCGTTCACGAACACGTAAGGTATGCCCTCAGGATACCGGTGTGGGTCGCTGAACGTCGCCACGTCCCTCACCGTCTCGGCGTCAAAGACGACGACGTCAGCCGCCATGCCCACCCTCAATAGCCCGCGGTCTTGGAGCCCGAGCCGCTGAGCGGGCATGCCAGTCATGCGCCTAACCGCCTCCTCGAGGGTGAACAGCCTGCGCTCCCTCGCGTATAGCCTGAGATACCGTGGGAACGCCCCGTAGCAGCGCGGGTGGGGCTTGCCCTCGCCGAGCCTCCCATAGGGCGCGTGGACCCAGCCGTCGCTGCACGGCATCACACGGGGATGCCTGACCAGCGCGTCCACGTCCTCCTCGACGCCCCAGAAGGTGACGTTCATGGCCTCGGCGTTCTCCTCCAACAGCAGGTCACAAAGCGCGTCCACCGCCGGCACCCCGCGCGCCTCGGCCACCTCGGCGACGGTCATACCCTCAAACCTCTTGTTGGCCGTGGACTTCACGAACGTGACCAGGACCTTGCTGAAGTCCCTCCCCTTCGCGTCCCCAGCCTCGGAGAACTCCCTCTCCAGCCGCCGCCTGACCCTCGGGTCTCTGAGCCTTCCGAGCATCTTCTCGACTCCCCCCTCGTGGGCCCAGTCGGATATCACCTGTGAAAGCAGGCTCGACCCGGCGGTGTAAGGGTATATGTCGGCGGTTATGTCGAGGCCCCGCTCCCTGGCGTCGTCCAGCGCCTTCAGCGTGGTCTCCCCGTGTCTGCCGGACAACCGCTTATGGGACGCGCATGAGCTGCCCAGATGCGAAACCTGCACGGGCACCCCGGCCTTGAGCCCCAGCTCGACGGTGTCCCTAAGGTTCTCGATGTTACCCCGCATGTGAGTCGAGTACAGCCCCCCTTCCTCTCTGAGGACCCCGCATAGCTCGACCAGCTCGTCGTCCTTCGTGAAGACCCCCGGCGGGTAGCCGAGCCCGGTCGACATGCCGTGCGCCCCGTCGTCCATCGCCTCCCCGAGCAGCCGCTTCATGGCAGCCAGTTCACCGAGCGAGGCGTCCCGGTCCTGGAAACCCATTACGTTCACCCTTATTGAGCCGTGGCCAACGAACGGCACGAGGTTGACGCCCACCCCCCGCGCCTCTATTAGACCCAGAAACTCGGCGAGGGTTCTCCAGCTCCAGTCAAGGTCCAGCCCAGACGTGAAGGGCTTAAGGTACCGGATCAGGTCCTCTCTGTGTTCGTCGTGTAGAGGGTACATGGAAAGGCCGCAGTTACCCATGGTCGCGGTGGTCACGCCTTGATGGATGTAGCTCTCACACCGGGCGCTGCCCAGAATAGTGTGGTCCGCGTGCATGTGCACGTCTATCCAGCCGGGGCTCACGCAAAGGCCGGAGGCGTCCACCACGCGGGCGTCGCCTACGTCACGGATTAAACCGATTTGCGCTATTTTTCCGTCTTCAACCGCGACATCGGCCTTTATCCATGGGCTTCCCGCCCCGTCGAAGAGCCTGCCACCCTTTATGACGACGTCGTATGGCAAATTGATTCAATGGATACATGGGTCTTCGGCTAATCTAGTTTTTCTTCCCCACCACAGGTTAGGGTGCCTGAGGATGTGAAGCGGATAGACGGATAAGTACGTTGAATGCTAAAAACCCATTATCTGATATTTAGTTTTAAAAAAATACAAAGATAACTGATTAAAACCTTCTGTCACAAGGATCAAGAAAAATAAAAAAACAATTCTAAAAAAACACAACGATTCATCTCAAACAGGAATTATGAAAAATAGATTACCTGCCACCCTGACGCTGCTAGTCATGATCAATGTATTCACAGCCGTCCAACTGGCAAACGCAGAAAACTTCGTCTTACACAGCTCCTGGCTAAAAACCCCTGTCACGGTTGACGGAAAAGAAACAGCCACAGACGAATGGTCTGACGCAAACACGTACATAATCACGCTGGGGCTCAACGAGGGAACGAGCCCACCATACCTTAGAACCAAGGTCTGGGTAAAGAACGACCAAGAAAACATCTACATCCTCATGAAGATAGCGTACCTAGACAAGATACCCGGAGACCAAGAAGACCAAGCGTTCCTGTACTATCTCTTTTCGACAATAGCAGGCACAGACTATGACAGAAGCGACGCCGCCTGGCTCTACCAGCTAGGATCACCAACAGACCTGACAGGCTACAACGGAAGCAGCTGGCAACAAGACGTGTTCGCCACTCCCCCCGGCGAGAACAACGTCCAGGGAAATGGCTACAACGACGCCACGTTCTACTGGTTCGAGATGACGAGGCCGCTCGACAGCGGAGACCAGTGGGACTGGGG
>CAYFYM010000007.1:0-1941 GCA_964347405.1 uncultured Candidatus Bathyarchaeia archaeon
GGCTGTCGACGCCGCTTGAACGAGGCGTACAGGCTGGCAAACAGGTAGAGGGCCGTACCCACGAAGATGAGCACCGCGTATAGGACGCCCAGCGTGGCCCCCACGGCAAGCGCCCCGCCCAAGTCCAGCGGCCCCGGCACGGACAGGGCCAGGTATAGCCGCCCCGAAGCCTGGAGAACGCCGAAAACGACCGGTATGCCGATGAGGGAGACGAGGAACGACGCCCAGTTCCTGCCGAGGCGCCTGTTCAAGAGGGTGTTGGCGTGGTAACCGGCGAGGACGGGGACGATGATGAAGTGGAGCGGCGTGCCCACGGCGAGGAACCCGGCGACGGCGGCGTAAGCCGCCCCCTTGAGGCTCCTCCCCCTCGCGTAGACGATCGCCCCGGCGGCGAGCCCAGCCAGGACGCCCAAGGCCAGGATCGGGTGAACCGCCATGTACCCGGGTAAACCCCCAGCATTTATAGCTGTTAGGGGCCACTCTGTCGTGTGACCGAGCAGAGCCTCCACAACCAGCTCAAGGAGTGGTACACAGGCGAGGGCGCGGAGGAGGAGGCCACTGTGGACGGCTACGTGGTGGACGTGGTCAGGGACGGCCTGCTCATAGAGGTGCAGACGGGCAACTTCAGCGCGATAAGAGACAAGCTGCGGGACCTCCTGGGGAGCCACAGGGTCAGGCTGGTCCACCCGGTGCCCCGCGTGAAGCACATCGTCAGGCTGGACAGGGACGGGGAGCAGGTGTCCCGGCGCAGGTCGCCCAAGAGGGGGCGGTTCGAGGAGGTATTCTACGAGCTTGTCTACATCCCGGAGATATGCGCGTCCGAGGGCTTCGAGCTTGAGGTCGCGCTGGTGGACGCCGAGGAGTACCTCATCGACGACGGGAGGGGCAGCTGGAGGAGGCGGGGGTGGAGCATCCACGACAGGCGGCTGGTGGACGTCGTCGAGCGCCGCGTCTTCACATGCCCGGGGGACTTCATCGATCTGCTGCCCGACGGGCTGCCGCCTGAGTTCACGGCTCGCCAGCTGGCGAAGGCGGCGGGTCTCCGGGTGAGGCTGGCCCAGAAGATGGTCTACTGTCTGCGGCGGATGAAGGCCGTCGAGGTATGCGGGCGGCGTGGCAGGGCGAACCTCTACACGGTCTCGTCGTGAGGATGGCGTGGTGCGCAGGGCTAACCATGCGGGACGGGGCGCCTAGGCGCGTTTTATGGGGTTGTCCAGCGTTATGACGGTCCTGGTGCGGTAGACTCCGTTGATGCTTCTGATCTGGTTGATGGTCTCCATCAGCGTGACGGGGTCGGCGGCCCTGACCATGAGGAGCATGTCCTCTTCCCCGTCCGTGAACCATCCCTCCACCACCCCGTCCACGGTCTCCAGGTCCCTGACGATGTCTTCGTCGCAGCACCTCTGGGGGTCCAGCATGACGCCCACGAACCCGGTGAGGCCGAGGCCCAGCTTGCCGTAGTCCAGTAGGGGCCGGTACCCGAGGATGACCCCCTCGGCCTCCATCTTCTCGATCCTGTCCTTGATGCTGGGGCTGCTGAGCCCTATCTCTCTGCTGACGTCGGCCAGCGAGACCCTGGCGTCCTCCTTGAGCATCTCCAGTATCTTCGAGTCGATCTCGTCCAAACCCATCAAGGAGCCTTATGCCTTAGATTCTTATATATTTTATCCATTATACCTTCAAATCTAAAGCATATTATTTATTTTTCCTAACATTATAACGTGATCATGGCGGAAGCGTTGGCCGAGAGAAAGACCGAGACCCCCTGCTGCGAGGGGGAGACAGAGGAACCCTGCTGTGAGGCAGAGAACGAGGCTGAAGCAGCCTGCCGCGAAGAGGCCGCGAAAGCCGTGGCCCCGGGCAGGTGCTGCTAGGCCCACCCCTTTTTTTTGGTGGATTGCATGGACGGGTACATCACTCTTCTGGTATTCTTGGCGGGCA
>CAYFYM010000008.1:0-3582 GCA_964347405.1 uncultured Candidatus Bathyarchaeia archaeon
TTTGAACTCCTTGGGGGTCAACGCCCGGGGGTTGGGCCCACAGCCGACGAAAGGCGCGCCCTCGACGTTGAGCTTCTCCATCATGCGGAAGTACGGGGTGTAGTGGTGGTCCTCGTTGACCTTGAAGTCGATGAACTCCTTCCGCGTCATCTGGAGCAGCGGGTTCATGAGCCTCTCCGCGCCGATTGTGCTCACCTCGCGGTCAGCGATGCCGCCGCCGCAGACAGAGCCCGAGCCGTGGGCTGGGCAGAGCACTACGTGGTCCCCCAACGGGAGAAGCTTGCCATGGATGCTGTCGTAGAGGTTCTCCGACCACTCCCTGCGCTTCTCCGGTCCCCCGAAGTCTGTCCTCCCGGCGTCGCCGACAAACAACGCGTCCCCGGTAAACACCATTACCACGTCGTCGCCGGTGGCGAGATCGGTGACGGCGTATGATGTGCACCCCGGTGTGTGCCCCGGCGTGTGCAGCGCCGTGATCTTAAGCTTCCCGACTCGGAACTCCTGTCCGTCCCCCGCCCTGTTGCCGTACTCGAACTCTGGCCAGGGACCGTGGTATATCTCGGCTCCGGTGAGGCTGGCCAGCTCCCTCGACCCTATGACGTAGTCCTCGTTCCGGTGAGTCTCGAACACGTACTTGATCCTCACGCCCTCCTGCTTGGCTATGTCCACGTACACCTGGCAGTCCCTCTGGGGGTCCACCACAGCGGCCTCGTGGCTAGACCCGACGAAGTAAGACAGGTGAGCCACGACGCGGGACTTTACCTTCTCGAAAATCATGACGGCTGATCTTTCTTTCGGCGTTAGATAAACATTATCAGTAAGCGTTCAGGAGAAGACTAGAATGAATCTCGACCCGTGGAGCCTCGCCACCCTACTCGCCCTATCCTTCAGCTCAGGGCTCATAGACCTCAGCCTAGGCATGGGCTACGGGTTCACGGTGACACCGATAATGCTGCTCCTCGGCTACACAACAGCCGAGACCGTTCCCACCGTCCTCTTCTCCTCGTTCATAGGAGGAGCCTCCAGCAGCTACTTCAACCACCGCCAAAGGAACGCAGACTTCACCCCCGGTAGCCGAGACCTCAAGATAGCGCTAATCACCGGAGGCCTCGGCGTCGTCGGCGCCGTCATAGGAGTCAACACCTCCCTCAGCCTCCCCGAGAGAACCGTAGGGCTATACATAGGCACCATCGTAATAGCCTCAGGCGCCCTCATGCTATACAGCAAGTCACTTATCTCAAGCTTCTCGTGGCCAAAGATGACCGTCATCAGCGTCCTAGGCGCGTTCAACAAAGGCATCTCGGGAAGCGGCTTCGGCCCCATAATAACCACGGGCGCCATCATCTCAGGGCTAGACGAGAAAACCTCAATCTCCATACAGGCGCTATCCGAGACCCTCGTAAGCCTCATAGGATTCGCCACATACACAGCCATACAGAGCCAAGTAAACACACCCATGATCATAGCCACGTCCATAGGAGTCACACTCGCCTCACCGTTCGCCGCCACCATAGTAAAAAAAGCCAGAGGAAACACGCTTAAAACCATGATCGGAGCACTGGCGCTGATTGTGGGGGCCAGCACCCTCCTCAAGTACCTCTAAAAAACAGGTATGACCCGTAGGGGGATCAAAACCCCCGCCTACGTGTAGACATTCATCCTGCGCCCCCGGACGAAGCCAACCAGCCTAATCCCCGCCTCCTCTGCAACCCTAACCCCGGACGCCAGAGGCGCCGACACAGAGCAGACCACCGGAACCCCCACCGCGGCGGCCTTCAAAACCATCTCCCCCGCCAGCCTGCCGCTGGACGCAAGCACACACCTGCCGAGGTCGACGCCGTCGAGCAGACACCGCCCAATCACCTTGTCCAGAGCATTGTGCCTTCCAACGTCCTCGGCGAAAGCCACGACGCCGTCGACGCCGTGATACACCAGCGCGCTGTGGGTGCCACCGGTCTTCCTGTACACCGTGCTAAGCCTGTTAAGCTCAGCCACGACGCCATGTATCAAGGCGGCATCCAGGTCTTCGACGCGCCGGACCTTCCTGATGGACCCGGTTCTAATCTCCCGGGAGGCCGCGCAGGCGGTGGTCAAGAGCAGGTTCTTACCCATCATAACCTCCAAGACGTCAACAGGGCGTCTTAGAGACGCGTCAACCCTAGCATCTTGGATGCTTAGCTCAACGATGTCAGCGGGCGAAGAGACGACCCCCTCCGTGTAGAGGTGCCCCGTCGCCAGCTCCTCCAACATCCCGGGCGAGGCCACGAGTGTCCTGTAGAATTCTCCGTCCACGAACACACAGACGGCGACGTCGGACGCCACCGAGTCCTCCGAGACCTCCGCCGAGCCGTCGCCCCCGATCCGAGTCACATCAACCTTCCTGACAGACATTTAGACCCACCTAGACGTGGATACTCAGCGATAAAAAAGACCCGCGCATAGAGTTTAATTAACGCTCAGAGAAAGGAGTAACCATGTCCGACCCAACGCCCGGAGGCTTCACTGAACAAGAGCTGGACTACTACTCACGGCAGATAGTCCTCAGAGAGTTCGGCCTAGAAGGCCAGAGAAGGCTCAAGAACGCGAAGGCATGCGTCGTGGGCGCCGGAGGCCTCGGCAGCCCTATACTCACGCAGCTGGCGTCGATGGGCGTAGGCACCCTCAGGATCATCGACAGAGACGTTGTAGAGGCATCGAACCTGCAAAGGCAGCACCTGTACGGCATGCACCAGCTCGGCCTATCCAAGGCAGAGGCCGCGGAAGACAGGTTGCACCAGATAAACCCTTTCATCGAGGTGAAGCCCATACCACTCTCCGTGACCCACGGCAACGCCGAAAGGCTGATCGAGGGATCTGATATAGTCGTGGACGGCTTAGACTCCATGGCCGCCCGGTACGCGGTAAACAGGGCGTGCCAGAGAACGGGGAAACCATTCGTTCACGGAGCGGTGATAATGCAGGTAGGCACTGCGTCCACAATAATACCTGGCGAGACCGCGTGTCTGGAATGCTTCCAAGGCGACGTAGACGACGCGGACCTCCCAAGCTGCGCCGTTCAAGGCGTGCACCCCTCAGTCATAGGCCTGATCGCAAGCGTGCAGGTAAGCGAGACCATAAGGCTGTTACTCGGTGAGCCACCGGTCCTCGCGAACAAGCTGCTCTTCTTGGACCTGAAGGAGCTGTCCATCGAGAAGGTGCAGCTAGCCAAAGCCGTGAACTGTCGAGTATGCAGCGGGCAACTAGAGCCGATAGAGACTGCGCCCGACGAGACCCACGTAGAAGAGATCTGTGGAAGGGAGGGGAGACGTGTATGGATCTTCTCGCCCGAGTCTGAAATGGGGATCGATCTAGGAGAAATCAATACCAAGCTGGATGATCTCGACTACACGATTACCGCCAAGGGAAGACTTGGGGCGAGCTTCAAACATGAAAAGGTAAAAGGCAGCGTACTAGCCTCCGGCGTCACCGTCATCGAGGGCGTCAGAGACCAAGAAGCCGCAGAAAAACTGAGAGACAGGCTGCTAAGATGATTTGCCAGGTTTAACGTTCTCCGTCGCGGCCACTGGATGACGGAATACATAG
>CAYFYM010000009.1:0-3198 GCA_964347405.1 uncultured Candidatus Bathyarchaeia archaeon
GTTCACAGGCATGCTGCTTGGTTTCCTCAGGAGCCTCAAAGGCGGAGAAGACGCACGGAGGGTCGAGGTAGCCTTCGAGGTGGACGACGATGAGTGAAGCCCTCCACATCTGCGTCGACAGCAACGAGGCGTCGAGCCGCCGCGACATAGTAAACTACATGATGTGGAACAACGTCGAGGTGGAGGTCAGGAAACTCGACGTCTGCGACTACGTCGTAAGCGACCGAGTCGGCGTCGAACGCAAGGATGTAAGCGACTTCATCGGCAGCATGAAGGACGGCCGCCTCTTCAGCCAGGCACGTGACATGGCCGAGGCGTACGAGCGCCCCATCGTCGTGCTCGAGGGCCGGCTCAGCCGAGCCTTCAAACGCAGCGCCATGAGGCCAGCCAGCGTCTACGGCGCCCTCAGCAGCCTCGCCCTTGACTACGGCGTCAACATCATACCCACCGACAGCCCCGAGTCCACCGCCGTCCTACTCCACAGGCTCGCCTACAGGGAGCAAGCCAAGGAGGAGCGGACCATACAGCTCCGCAGCGTGAACAGGAGCCTCCCCCTCCACGACCAGCAGGTTTTCCTCCTCTCCGGGCTCCCCCAGATAGGCACGACCCTCGCCCAGGAGCTGCTCAACGCCTACGAGACCCCCTACAGGGTCATAGAGGAGTTCGCCAACGCCGAGGTAAGGGTCAGCAAGAGCGGTAAAACCAAGCGGCTCCTAGGCCCCTTGGCGGGCGTCAAGGGCGTCGGCCCCGTCATAGTCGAGAACGCCCAGCGGCTGCTCAAGGAGTCGTACCCGTTGCTCTGCGGGGCCGAGAAGACAGACTAGAAAAGAGCCGGCGAGGGCGGCGGCTAGACCCGCTCCAGGTACCTCTTCAGCTCCCACTGCCGCGCCTCGGATTCCCCGAGCCTCTCCGCCTCGAGGTACTCCTTGTGCTCCCGTCTCTTGTGCCTAAGCCACGAATCCACGAGTTCGCCGCCAAGCACCTCCCGGACGAACCCGCTTCCCTCCAGGCGGTCCAACGCGTCCCCTAGGCTGCTTGGTAGCCGGGTGATCCCCAGCTCCCTCCTCCGCCTCTCGGTCATCTTCTCCACGTTCTCCGTGGTGGGGTTGTTTGGCTCGATCCGATGCTCGACGCCGTCGAGGCCGGCGGCGAGAAGCAGCGCCGACGCTAGGTATATGTTGGACGAGGCGTCCGCCGCCCTGTACTCTATCCTGGCTTCTCTCTCGTACCCGGGCACCCTTATGAGCGCGGTGCGGTTGGCCAAGCCCCAGCTCTTGTAGACGGGCGCCTCGTGGCCAGGCACCAGCCGCTTGTAGCTGTTGGTCACCGGGTTCAGGAACGCCGTCATGGCGTCCACGTGCTCCATTATGCCGCCGACGAAGTGGACGAGGAACTCGCTCACCCCCTCATCGGGGTCGGCGAAGATGTTCTCGCCGTCCTTGGTGAGGTACTGGTGTATGTGGAGGCCGCTCCCGGCCTCGTCCGGGAAGGGCTTGGGCATGAACGTCGAGACGACGCCCTCCATGAGGCTGTCGGTCTTGGTGACCATCTTCGCGGTCTGGACGCCGTCCGCGTTACCCAGGCCGTCGCCTACGGTGAACTCGATCTCCTGCTGACCCGGCCCGTTCTCGTGGTGGATGGTCTTCACGGGGGCCCCCATGCCCTGGACGTCATCCACTATGCCTCGCCTGAGGAAGCTGTACGAGTCGAAAGGAAGCGTGTCCATGTACCCACCCTTGTCCGCTGGGGAATAGTCGTCGCCTACGAAGTACCACTCCAGCTCGGGGCGTGTCCTGTACTCGAAGCCCTGCCTCTCGGCTTCCGCCATAACCTTCTTGAGAGCCACCCTCGTACCCAGCGGATGAGGCGTCCCGTCGTTCATGGCGGTGTCGCATATGAGCCGGGCGACGCCATCGTCCCAAGGGATTACCGCGAAAGTGGCTAGGTCGGGAACGACCCTCATGTCGCTCTGCTCTGTGCTGAGGAAGCCGAGGCTGCTGCCGTCGACCCCGGTCCCATCCGCCATCTCGCACCAGTTCTCGGCGGGGAACTCGACGGCCTTCAAGTCGCCGAACAACGTGGCGAAATGAAACTGGACATAGTCCAGCGAGTCGATTAAACCCTCCAGTTCGCTCAACCCATGCACACTCCCTTTTACTCCCAGCAGATCCTTTAAATATTTGATCGGTGAAACCGCCTATTTCACGTGTTTCTGATCAGCCAGTTTAGTTACGCCTAAAACCATCGTGGGCCCCGACGGAGCCCAACACGCCACGGCAGGCTGCATCAGAAACGCTTTAATCGTGTCTGTCTCGCCTATTTGTGTGCGGGCCCGTAGCAGAGTGGATAATGCACCGGCCTCCGGAGCCGGAGATCGCGGGTTCGAGTCCTGCCGGGCCCGCCACTAAAGCCTTTCTATCTTAAACACCACGGGGCGAAGACCGTCGTTACAGGAACCCAATGCAATGCCCGGCTCCGTCCCCGGCATGTTACCGCCCATCACGAGCAGCCTTACATGAGGATAGATCGCCACCCACGCGCCGCTACAGAACCCCTCAGGCATCTCGCCGTCACGCACAACGAACTCCTGCCCCTCCTCATGGATGTAGCACGGCCCCATCCAGTCTTTCTTCTCGATGGGGTAGTCTTCGCCGAATACCTCGTCTGGGTGGAATACTCTGAGAACCGTGATCTTCAGATCCAAAACCATGCATCAAATATAATACCGTCTTTTCATAAGATTTCGCCACAAAGGATACTGTAAAGCAAATAACAATGATTACACCGACCCCTGTAACAAACTTATAAAGTCGGTTCCAGTATTCTAGAACCCAATCTAAACGGAGACAAGAAGATGAATCCCCTCGCAGAGCTAAGGATGGAGTGTGAGAGGCTCACCGCGGACGCCCTTGAGGAGGCGTATCCCGGGGCGGAGCTTCCCCAAGCAAAGTACAGCGAGCCCCCGTCGCCTGAGATGGGGGCCATATCGTCGCCGGCTTGCTTCCAGCTCGCGAGGACGCTCAGGCAGTCACCTGCTAAGATAGCGGAGAACCTCGTGAAGCACGTCAAGCCTGAGGGAGGCGGCTTGATAGCCTCCGTCGAGGCGGTGAACGGCTACATTAACTTCCACACCGACGCAGGCAGCTACGCCGAGCTGGTGATCAAGGCGGCCATCGAGGGCGATATGGGCTACGGGTT
>CAYFYM010000010.1:0-10767 GCA_964347405.1 uncultured Candidatus Bathyarchaeia archaeon
CTATGGCCTCCATGGCCGTGAACCCGGCGTCCACGAGGTGGGTGATCTCCTTGGCGTTGCAGCCGTGCCTGTTGAACGGGGTCCCGGCGTCCGTGCCCATGGCAACCTTCACGCCTCCCCTGTGGCTCCTCATGGCGTTCTTCCTGACCTCGTGGGCTATCTCCTCTGCCTTGTCTACGGCGTACGCCGGTATCCCCTCCTCCTTGCCGTGCCGCACTATATTCCACCCGGCCACCAGGGTGGGCACGTGGAAGCAACCCCGCTGCTCCATGAGCTTCACCGCCTCATCGTCCACTAGGCTTCCGTGTTCTATGGTCTTGACCCCTGCGAGCACGGCGTTCTTGATCCCCGTGGCGCCGTGGGCGTGGCTGGCTACGGTCCTGCCGACGCACGCCGCCTCGAACACCATGGCCTCGATCTCCTCCGGCGTGAACTGGGGCGTGTCCACCGGGTCGGTGGGGGACATGACTCCCCCGCTGCTGCATATCTTGACGAAGTCTGCTCCGTCCCTGAGCTGCTCCCTCGCCGCCCTGCTGCACTCGGCGACGCCGTCGGCGATCACGCTCATCCCCTCGAAGCTGAGGCCGCTGGCCAAGTGGAAGTCGGCGTGTCCCCCCGTCATGCTGATCACCTTCCCCGCCGCCACTATCCGGGGGCCCCTGACGACGCCGGTCTCCACAGCCTGCCTTAGGCTTAGGGCGAACCCGTGGGGCGCCCCCATGTCCCGTACGGTGGTGAATCCCGCCTCCAGCTCGTTCAACGCGTTCCTGTACCCGAACAGCTGAAGCATACCCATGGGGTAGTGGATCATCCTGAGGATGTCGGGGTCGCCGTTGCTGCAGAGATGCACGTGGCTGTCGATGAGCCCGGGCATCAGGGTCCTCCCCTCGACGTCGACCACCTCGGCGTCCCTAGGCGCGTCGAGCCCCTTCCCAGCCTCATTGATCCTGTCCCCCTCGACTATTACGGATGCGTCCCCTACCGGCTTGGCGCCCGTCCCGTCTATGAGGGTGGCGCCTGTGAATACCTTGTACTTGGTCAACGTGGCTCAGAGAGAATAAAATCCACCCGCTTAAGGGGTTAACTACTGGGGCACGGCTCTGAGGGCGTATGCCCTCTGCTGGAAGTTGACCGGGGTGCCGTTGCTGAGCGCCAGCAACATGTCCTGGATGTGCTTCGCAGCGTCCTCGACATCAACGCCGTCATCTAATCTCAACAGGTTCCACGCCCACTCCAGGGCCTCGAAGGCACCGATCTCGTAAGTCGACAAACCCAACACAAACATGCTGCGTGAACCTTTTTTTTAAACGAAGCGCACCGATTTACGCATCGTGGCTATGTGAAAGTGGATTGAGGGAGCAGCCACGTTATCATTAAATATGGATGATGGTAAAAGAAGCGTAACGGGGCAGCCGACCCCGTCGGAGAGGAGCCGGTTGAGACATGGATTCATAGCGTACGGGAAGGCAAAGCCAGACTTGTTCACGATGAGCAGCGAGGATCTAGCCGAGGAGATGGGGAGGCTCTCGGAGAAGGCGGCGAGGTTCGACCTGACCCTCCACATGTGGGGGTTCCCCTACGGCGTCGACGACGACCTGGTCGTCGTATACGAGTCTGAGAAGGGCCTGGAGAACTACATGAACTACGAGATAGAATCCGAGCTGCCCTACACGAACACGAGGACCACCATCGTAGCCATACCCTAGCAGGCGCCCGCTTACACACAACTTCTAATAGAGGGAACCGCGTACCATGGTTGCGTGGGCTTAGGATGCAGGATATAAAGCTCATCAGAGAACACCCCGAGAAAGTGCGGGAAAACCTAGCCAGGAGGAAGGACCCCGAGAAGCTGACGCTCCTAGACCACGTCATAGAGACGGACAGGAAGTGGCGGGAGCTCACGCAGAGGGTCAACGATCTACGCCGGAGGAGGAACCAGATATCCAGCGAGATCGGTAGAACGCTGAAGGAGGGCCGCGACGCCTCCAGCCTCAAGGAGGAGGCGTCGGAGATACCGTCACAGCTCCGCGAGCTAGAGTCTCAGATGAGCGAGAGCCAGGAGAGGCTCCGCGACGGGCTTATGCGGCTGCCCAACATGCTCCACGAGTCCGTGCCCTACGGCGAGGACGAGCACGACAACGTCGAGGTCAAGCGGTGGGGCAAGCCGCCGGAGTTCGGGTTCGAGCCAAAGAGCCACGCGGAGATAGCGACCGCGCTGGGGATCGGCGACTTCGAGCGGGCGGCCAAGGTGGCCGGCTCAGGGTTCTACTACCTCAGGAACGAGCTTGCGCTCCTGGACCAGGCGATCCAGTGGTACGCGGTCAACCACCTCATCGAGAAGGGGTACAGCCTAATCGTGCCCCCGTACATGATCAGGCGAGCCGCCTACGAGGGCGTAACCGACCTCGCCGACTTCGAGAGTGTCATGTACAAGATTGAGGACGAGGACCTCTACCTGATAGCCACCAGCGAGCACGCCATGGCTGCCATGCTGCAGGACGAGACGCTTCTCGCCGAGACCCTGCCCATCAGGCTGTGCGGGGTAAGCCCCTGCTTCAGGCGGGAGGTGGGCGCCCACGGCAAGTACACCAAGGGCCTCTTCAGGGTTCACCAGTTCCACAAAGTAGAGCAGTTCATCTTCTCTCTGCCAGAGCAGAGCTGGAGGCTCCACGAGGAGCTGCAGAGGAACTGCGAGGAGCTATACCAGGGGCTGGGGCTCCACTACAGGGTCGTCAACGTATGCACAGGCGACATAGGCATCATCGCGGCGAAGAAGTACGACACCGAGGTGTGGATGGCCGACGGCGAGTTCAGGGAGATCGGGAGCAACAGCAACTGCACCGACTACCAGGCGCGGCGCCTCAACGTCAAGTACCGCCTCAAGGTGGGGGCGCCCCCGGAGGGCTTCGTCCACACCCTGAACAACACGGCCATGGCGACGAGCCGGACGATGATCGCCGTCATGGAGCAGCACCAGCGGGAGGACGGCACAGTGGAGGTGCCTGAGGCGCTGCAGCCCTACATGAAAGACTTGAAGGTCATCGACGGCGGCATGAACAAGCTGGACATCTAAACCCATTTTTCAGTTATTTTTAACACCATTTTACTTATATGCACTTGAAATATAGTACGATGATCCAACCCGCGTGTAAGGGGTCAAGATATGAAAAGAGGTTTAAGCGAGATATGTTACGGGTTCTTCTCTACGCTGGCGAACCCGACCAGATTGGCGATCCTTGAGAGGCTTTCTGAGGGAGAAATAAACGTGACCGGGCTAGCCACAGAGATCGGGCAGGAGCAGAGCATGGTCAGCCACAACTTGAAGATACTCGAGCAGTGCAGATTTGTTTTCTCCGAGCGGCGAGGCAAGGAGAAATACGTTTCTCTGAACGACGATACCGTGAACTCGATCTTCTGCATCGTCGAGGAGCACGAGTGTAAATACTGCAGGACCCCCTGTAGCTGCCTGTATAGGGACTAGTTGGAGATCTTTTTCTGAGGGGCATTCCCCGCAACCCTTATATTTTAATGAAATATTCTTCATATGTAGATTGTTTCAGATGGGTGTCTGACGTGAAGAAGGGACTTACAAACCTCTGCTACGGCTTGTTTTCCACCCTAGCCAACCCGACGCGGCTAGCCATAATCGAGAAACTCGACGAGGGCCCCATGAACGTAACGGATCTAGTGAACGCTCTGGGCCAGGAGCAGAGCATGGTGAGCCACAACCTACGGCCCCTCGTCCGGTGCAAGCTGGTAAGTTTCAGGCGAGAGGGTAAGCACAGGGTATACAGCCTCAACCACGATACCCTGGACCCCATAGTGAAGTCGGTTGAGCGTCACGCGGAAAAGTTCTGCGAAGGCGGCGCCAACTGCCCACTCAAGGCTAAATCTGGGACATCCTGAAAGGAGATGAGATAGAGTGTTTTGTTATCAATGCGAGCAGACGGCCGGAGGAACCGGCTGCACCAGGTTCGGCGTGTGCGGTAAGAGCCCGGAGGTCGCGGCGCTCCAGGACCTGTTGGTCTACGCCTTGAAAGGCCTCTCGGCAGTCGCCGTGATGGCTCGGAGGCAGGGGATAAGCGACGGCGAGGTGAACAGGTTCACCTGTGAGGCAGCGTTCAGCACCCTCACGAACGTGAACTTCGACCCGGAGAGGTTCCCGCCGATGATCAAAGAGGCCGTGGAGCTCAGGGAGGGGCTCAAAGAGAAGATCGGGGAGGTGGCGGGAGCCGGGGAATACCCCGATGCAGCATTCTTCAAGCCGGAGGAGACCCTCGAAGCCATGATCGAGCAGGGCGCCATGCATGGGATAATGTCCGACGTTGACGCCGGCGCCGATGTGCACAGCCTCAAGTGGCTGCTGGTGTTCGGGATCAAGGGCGTGGCGGCGTACGCGGACCACGCGGCGCTGTTGGGCCAAGAGGACCAAGCGGTCTACGCGTTCATCCACGAGGGCCTCGCCGCCACCTTGGACTCGGAGAAGACGGCCGACGAGATGATGGGCCTAGTGCTGCGGTGCGGGGAGATCAATCTCCGCGCCATGGAGCTGCTTGACGCGGGCAACACGGGCCGCTTCGGCCACCCCGTGCCGACGAAGGTGCCCCTGGGTCACAGGAGGGGCAAGGCGTTGCTGGTGAGCGGCCACGACCTGATGGACCTGGAGAAGATCCTGGAGCAGAGCGAGGGAAAGGGCGTCTACGTCTACACCCACGGCGAGATGCTGCCCACCCACGGCTACCCGGGGCTCAAGAAGCACGAGCACTTCTACGGCCACTACGGGACGGCGTGGCAGAACCAGCGCCGGGAGTTCAGCCAGTTCCCGGGCGCCATAGTGATGACCACCAACTGCATCCAGAAGCCCCAGGACGGCTACAAGGACAACATGTTCACCACCCACCTCGTGGGCTGGCCCGGCGTCACCCACATAGAGGACAAGGACTTCACCCCAGCCATCGAGAAAGCCCTTGAGCTTCCCGGCTTCGAGGAGGATGCGCCGGGCAAGGAAGTCACGGTGGGCTTCGCACGTAACGCCGTTCTCGGCGTAGCCGGGGCCGTCGTCGACGCGGTCAAGGACAAGAAGATCAGGCACTTCTTCCTGGTGGGGGGCTGCGACGGCGCCAAGCCGGGCCGCAGCTACTACACGGAGTTCGTAGAGAAGGCCCCCAAGGACACGGTGGTGCTGACGCTGGCCTGCGGCAAGTTCAGGTTCTTCGACAAGGAGCTCGGTGAAATCGGCGGAATCCCGCGTCTACTAGACATGGGCCAGTGCAACGACGCATACTCGGCAGTCCAGATAGCGGTGGCCCTCTCCGACGCCTTCGGGGTAGGGGTGAACGAGCTGCCCCTGAGCCTGGTGCTGAGCTGGTACGAGCAGAAGGCCGTCTCCATACTGCTGACTCTGCTGCACCTCGGCATAAAGGAAATAAGGATCGGGCCGAGCCTACCCGCCTTCGTCTCGCCCAACGTGCTGAAGGCGCTGGTGGATAACTTCAACGTGATGCCCATAACCACGCCGGACGACGACCTCAAGGCCATCCTGGGGTGACCCACCCATTCTATCATAACCGAGTTCTCCTGAGATAACCCGATTGGCTGACACGGCGCCCGGGAAGAATCCGCACGGCGTGTCGACTTGGAAGATATTCGACCACGAGAACGCCCTGGGCCTCCACACTATGCTAAAGCAGGGCGAGAGACGGCGGCACATCGCCCGTGGACGTGACGCTCCAAGTGCCTGAGGGGAAGGGCGTCGTTGAGATAGCCGCCGAGAAGCTGAGCCTCTCGCCGTCTACGTGTCGAACACCATCCGGACCCGCCACCCCTCCTCCTCTTCCACAATCTTCATCATGTGGTACGTGGCGGCCTTGACGGCGATACCAACCTCGTGGGTCTCTCTGCTGAACCTCTCTCCTATGCACCGGGCCTCGGCGGTGAATTTCTCCGCGTCGACCCGTACCTCTATCCTTCTCGGAACCAGAAACTCGACGTCGTTCAGGTAGAGAAACTCGTCCATGAGGTTGAACAGCAGGCTCTCCATGTCCATCCCCTCGGCCTCCAAGGTGAACTCCTCCTCCTCGGCGATGCCCCCGATGGGCGTCATGGCGTTGAACATGCCAAGGACGAGGTTCGCGAAAGCCTCCCCGAGGGTAGAGCCGGTTGCCTCTACGAGGAGGTCCGCCAGCGGGCCCCCCTCCGGGTACGTGAAGCCTTTCATCACTCCCACTCTATCGTGGACGGGGGTTTATGGGTTACGTCGTAGACGACCCGGGTGACGCCGGACACCTCGTTGCCGATCCTGTTGCTGATGCGCTCCAGGACCTCCCACGGCGCCTTGCTGAAGCTGGCGGTCATCGCGTCCACGCTCTCGACTATCCTGACCGCCATGGTCCACCCGTACGCCCTCTCGTCGCCCTTCACCCCAGTGGTCATGGTGTTGGTCAGCACCGCGAAATACTGCCAGAGCCGGTCCCTGAACGGGTGGGCCTCCACCTCCTCGCAGACGATGGCGTCCGCCTTCCTGAGCGCGTCCAGCTTGGCCCCCGTTACGGGGCCGATTATCCTGACGGCTAGGCCGGGTCCGGGGAAGGGCTGCCTCCACACGAGCTCCACCGGGAGCCCGAGCCGCTCCCCCAGCCCCCTGACCTCGTCCTTGTAAAGCTCCCCCAGCGGCTCGATCACCTCCTTGAACATCATCTGGAGGGGCAGCCCGCCCACGTTGTGGTGGGTCTTTATGGTGTCGCTGTCCCGGGTCAGCCCGGACTCGATCCTGTCGGGGTAGATGGTGCCCTGGATGAGGTGCTCGGCCCCGAATCTCCGTGCCTCTTCCTCGAAGACCCTGATGAACTCCTCGCCGATGATCCTCCGCTTCTCCTCGGGGTCGACCACGCCTTCGAGCCTCCGGAGGAACCTGTCACGGGCGTCCACCACAACCAGTTCGAGGCCCCTGTCCTTGAACGCGGCCTCCACTTCGGCGGACTCGTCCTCCCTCATGAGGCCGTGGTCCACGTGGACGGCCAACAGGTTCCCGCCGAGGGCCTTGCCCGCCAGCGCCGCGGCCACGCTGGAGTCCACGCCCCCACTGAGGGCGATGATGGCCTTCCCGCCTCCCACAACAGCCTCGATGCCCTTGATCGCCTCATCCACCCTGTCCAGCGGCCTCCAGTTGGGTTCACAGCCGCAGACCCTGAAAACATAGTTCCTGAGCATCAACCCTCCGTGCTCCGTGTGGACCACCTCGGGGTGCCACTGGAGCCCCCAGATGGGCTTCTCTTCGTGCCTCATGGCGGCGACGGGCGCCCTGTCGGTGTGCGCCGCGACCCTGAATCCCTCAGGCGCCTCGAAGACGGTGTCTCCGTGGCTCATCCACACCCGCTCGTGGGCGTCAAGCCCCTCCAGCACGCCGACGCGGTCATCTATGTAGGCCTCGGTCACGCCGTACTCCCTGGCTTTCGCCAGCTCCCCGCCGTACAGGTCTGCGAGGAGCTGCAGCCCGTAGCAGAGCCCGAGGACCGGAACCCCCATCTCGAGTATGTCGGAGTCGAGGGTCAGGGCGTCATCCGCCTTGACGCTGCTGGGGCTCCCGGAGAAGATGACGCCCCTCAAGTTCATCACCGAGCCTAGGGCCTCCACCTCCGCTCTCGTCGCGTCGCTGGGCAGTATCTCGCTGTACACGTTCATCTCGCGGACCCTGCGTGCGATGAGGTGGCAGTACTGGCCGCCGAAATCGAGGATGCATAAGCCGTCAGGTAGTTTCTCGGGGGTCATTGGCTATCATGAACGGGGGGCTGTTTTAATGTTTTTGTTAAATAATCATGCAAGTTTACACAGATATTTCATGTTTAACCCCCAAACGCCTTATCTAGGCTCGTTCCCGACGGGTAAACATGGAGAGAGCGTCGAGCGTCAGGGTCCTCCAGTTTGGGAACGCTTTGAGCTTCGCGGCCGTTGTCGTGGTTAACGCCTTGGCCAATATCCTGCCGCTGAACGACGTGACCACCGGCGAGCTGTCAGACAGTTACCCGAACTACTTCGTCCCCGCTGGCTATGTCTTCAGCATATGGGGCGTAATCTACCTCCTTCTCCTTGGGTTCACCGTTCGTCAGCTGAGGCGTGGCGTAGAGGACGCCGAAACACTCAGGAAGATCGGTTGGCTGTTCATCGCAAGCAACGTCTTCAACTTCGCCTGGATATTCCTCTGGCACTGGAGGCAGGTCGCGCTTAGTCTCGTGCCCATGTTTGGGCTCCTAGCCTCCCTGATGTTGATCTACCTCCGGCTGGACATAGGCAGGGCGCAGGTGTCAATGGATCAATGGTTATACTATCACCTGCCTTTCAGCGTCTACCTGGGATGGATCACCGTGGCCCCCATAGCCAACATAGTGGCGTTCCTAGTCTCGTCTGGTTGGGAGAGCTACGGCACGACCGCCGCGTACTGGACGGTGCTCGTGATCGCCGTCGCCGTCGCCTTGACGCTGGTCAACCTTTATACGAGGGGGGACGCCGCGTACAGCCTGGTCATCGTCTGGGCGCTCTCCGGGATAATCTACAAGCAGATGTCGGAGCCCCTGATACCCTACGCCGCCGGCCTCGGGGCCCTGGTGATACTCGGCGGGGTAGGGCTCAGCTACTTGAGGCGTGGCGGGCCCTAGACGGCATCCATGAGCCTGTCGACGTCTTCCTTGGTGTTGTAGAAGTGGTTCGAGACCCGTATGTGTTCGCCGTGGGCCGACCTACCCGTGACCTTGATCTTCATGGCCTTGAGCCTCGCAGCCAGCTCGACGGCGTCCTCCTGGAAGTAGCTCACTATCGTCGACCCCGGGGGATCGGGCAGAAAGAGCCTCTTCCCGAGGCCGGATAGCCGATCATAGATGTAGCACGAGAGCGTGAGGTTCCGCTTCTCGACCTCATCGACGCCCACACGGTTCAGGTACTCCAGGGACCTCTCCATGGCGTACATCCCCTGGAAGTGGAGCGTACCATACTCGAACTTCTCGGCGGTATCCAGGTCGACCGGGTCCTCGGGGTTGTCGCCTTCCCACATCTGGTTCTTCCAGCCGGTCCTGTCCGGCGTCAACTCGGCGAGGTTCTCCCGCTTAACGTAGAGGAAGCTGAGCCCCGCCGGCCCCATGAGGTACTTGTAGGGGGCGAAGCTCACGTAGTCCACGCCGTCCCTCCTGTAGTCCACGTCCAAGGCGCCCACCGCCTGGGTCGCGTCCACCAGAACCTTGGCGCCGTGGCCGTGGGCTACCTCGGCTACCTCCCTCAGGTCGAGCCTCTGGCCGTTGACGTAGCTCACCTGGCTGACCTGGACCAACCTAGTCCTGTCGTCCATCAGCCTCTCCAGGTCGCCTGTCTCGAACACGCCTTCCACCGGCCTCCACACGCGGGGCTCGATGCCGTGCCTCGACGTCGTGTGGGTGTGCAGAGGGTTGTGCTCCCACTCGGGGAACACGACGTTGTCGCCTCTCCTCCACTCGGTTCCGTTCACGACTACGTTGAGCCCGGAGCCGGTGCACATGTCGAACGCGATCTCCTCGGCGGAGACGTGGATGAAGGCCGCGACCATCTCCCTCACCCGCCTCGCCTTAGCCAGCCATTCCTGGAGTATCGTCCTGTCCCCAGTGGTGTCGAACCTGTACCACTGGTCCACGTACTCCGTGTAGCCGTCCCTCACCTGCGCCGGCATGAGCCCGACGAACGCGTTATCAAGGTACGCCCAGTCCCATAGGACGGGGAAGTCCCTGCGAATAGAGGAGACATCCATCGAAGCATCACCCATTATGCTTCATATGATGGGCGTCGCCGTGTTTAAGCTAAGCTATCCGAATCGGGCACATCTGTCAGACGTGGACGTTGGTCTTCTGCGTCTATCTTCCAGGGCCACCCACCGTGATGTGCGTCCTCGACCCCAGCATCGTCTTCTCGCTCGGCTCCAAGCTCACCTTGCCTCCGCTGCTCTCCTGGGCGAGGAACCCGGCGAACACGGCGAAGGGGCAGATGTACGTGCCCAACACCAGTCTCCTGCAGTCCCCTCCAAACATACAGCCCCGTAGGCTGAACCTGAACGCCCCCGGGCCCTCCGTGACCGCCGTCGCCTTTTCAGCGACGCACGAGTCCTCCAACAGGGCGCAGTACTTGTCCAGCGTCTTCTCGACGTCATGGATCGTCATGAGTCCCATGGTTGACACGCCAGTCACCTTGTAGAGGCTGTCACGCATCAGACCCACGAAGGACCTGAAGCGGGTGACGGGGATTATGCTGGCCGAGACCTGCACGTAGCTCAGGAACAAGCCGTGTAGGAGTGACGGTACATCCAGCTCGCTCTGCTCCAGGGTCGCATGGAAGCCTTGAGAACCGTCAGAGCCCACGACGAATCAGGGAGCAATCGAGTATCCACCGATTAAACGGTTGTCCCCCGTTGATATAGAACAATAACATCTACAGTTGAATGGGGTAGATCAAAAGATAGGAGGTGGCTACTCCCTGATGGTCTTGAGCTCGCGTACCTCGACTGCGCCAAGGTACATCTCCTCGAGCTGCGGGTGGTTCAGCAACTCCTGTGCGCCGCCCTCGAACGTGAGCCTGCCACCGCGCATCATGTAAGCGTAGTCTCCCACCTCCAGCGCGCGCCGCGCGCGCTGCTCCACCAGCACGATGGGTAGGCCCGTCTCGTCGGCCATGTCTTTAAGCTGCTTCATGACGTCGGTGACCAGCTTAGGCATCAGCCCGGCTGTGGGCTCGTCCACCATCATTATCTTGGGGTCC
>CAYFYM010000011.1:0-2128 GCA_964347405.1 uncultured Candidatus Bathyarchaeia archaeon
CGTCATACGCAACACAAACGCGAGGGGGATAGCCGTGACAGGTTGCCTCCAAACAGCGGACGTGGTTATACGAGACAACACAATAGAGTCAGACGTGTACGGCTCCTACCCTTTCTCGAGCCACGAGGCAGGGGCGGGCATACTGGCCCAGAGCGCTTGGGGCTTCCCGTCGCCGGGATTCAACGTCGAGATCGAGAAGAACACCCTTAAATTATTAAAACTAAACTACAGCGGCATCAAAGTCCTCGGCCCCGTGATGGACAGGGAGAAGGCAGACAAGCTGAGAGGCGGCAAAATAGGGAACAACCGCATCACGCTGCGAAAAGGATACGAGGGCATACACATCAGGAAATGCGACGACTTCGAGGTGATCGACAACACCCTCACCGGCGAAGCGTACTACGGTATCCGGGTATCGGGTCGAAGGAGTTCCCAGAAACAGGACCAGAGGTCGCTGAACAACTTGATTCAGGAAAACGACATGAGTGACTTCGAGGTAAGGGAGCCCGACGGCTATAGCAGTAATCATAGAGACGGGCGAATGTTCGCAGATTCACCGGAGGGACGCCATACAGCCCACATATGGCTAGACGAGCACTCGGAAAACAACTTGATCAAAACCAGAGTGAATGAACAAGTGATTAACCAAGGAAAAGAAAATAAAATCAAGTATACCTGAATCCATCCTTACAATACACCTAATAGAAAATTAGAAAAAAATTTGTCGTATCACTCGCTAAACCTGTTCGTGAGGACCAAGGAGATGGAACTTCCCGGATCAATGTAAAATGTTGGTCTAAATCTAAACCGCTAATCTCTAGGCGCCTATTATACCGTTGAGTCCCTCGCCAGGAGCTGGAACAGGAGAGCGGCAGCGACCCCTGTTCCCCCCAGGGACAACTCCCAGCGTGTTGTAGTCGTACTGGAGGAGCATCAGCCCGCCGAGGCCGACCTCAAGGCCCCTACTTCGCGTTCCTCACACATTTCTGCCTCGAATACGTCCAGGGTCCCCCAGTAGTCAATACACTTTACCGAGGACTCGGGGTGCCGTGCCAGCAGTATCGCCACGGGTCCACCGCCGCTGCCTATGTCGAGGGCTTTCCCCCTTCCATCCCATTTCAACTGGTCGATAAATAGACCCCAGAAAGCCTCTGCATCGCCTTACCGCGTGTTTTTCGAGCAGCCAGTACGCGTATTCAAGGCAGACGAGAAACCAAAGTACAGCGTCGACACTATCCTGAACACGCCCACAAGTAGTTGAGTGTCAAGGAACAAGGTGACGAGATAGGAGAGTATTGAGGCTAACAGGAAGAATAGCAGCACTTTTTGGGGAACCCAGTTACCGTAATCCGGTTTCTCCATAAATAAAGAACCATTCGGACTCGGATAAAAAAGGAGTATAAGCCGCGAACGGCAGCCATCCAGTCTAGCTTTGCAGCTCGTCCACCAGCAGCGGCAGGAAGGTCCCCACGTCGGTTACAACCCCCACGGCCTGGCTGGTGCCCCGGTCGCTCAGTTTGGTAACCACCGCCGGGTTGATGTCGACGCAGACGATCTTCACGCCGCTGGAGAGCATGTTCCCCACCGCTATGCTGTGGAGGGTCGACGCCAGCATCACCACGTAGTCCGCGTCCCTCACAGTCTCCCTGTACCGCGCCTGGGCCTCGTCCATGCACTTCACCACCTCGGGTAACGGCCCGTCGTCCCTGATGGACCCCGCCAGGACGAAGGGCACGTCGTTCTTTAAGAGCTGGTAGAATATGCCGCTCTTGAGCCGACCATTCTCCACAAGGGCCTTGATTGACCCGGCCTTCATGACCTCGTTTATCGCGGCGATGTGGTTCCTGGGGCTCTGCACCAGGCTGTGCGTAAGGTCCACCCCCAGGGAGGTCCCGTACAGTACGCTCTCCACGTCGTGGACCGCTAGGGCGTTGCCAGAGAGGAGGGCGTCGACGTAGCCGAGCTCCACCATCCTCGCCAGGTACGGCGCGGCGCCGGTGTGCACCACAGCGGGGCCGGCCACCACCACTATCTTGCCGCCGTTCCCCGCCCTCTCCCGGAGGCTACGGGCTATCTCGCGGATGATGGACGTCGCGGGCCTCTCGGGGGAGACGTCGCTGCCCATGAA
>CAYFYM010000012.1:0-1581 GCA_964347405.1 uncultured Candidatus Bathyarchaeia archaeon
GAGCCTGTTCAACGAGCTGGCGCCCCTCATGAGCATCATAGCGCTCAGCATAATACTGTTCGAGGCGGGCATCAACGTGGACATAGTGATGCTGCTGGGCTCCATGGGGAAGGCCATGGTGCTGTCGGTGGCGTCCATCATGGGCTCCATACTCCTCATAGGCATCCTCACAGCCTACTTCCTGGCCCCCGAGCTAACGTTCCCTCAGGGGATGCTGCTGGGAGCCATGGTCGGGGGCACCAGCACCGTGGCGGTCTACGGGATACTGAGCAGCATAGGCGACTCTCTGCCTAACATAGACAGCACCCGGGTGCTGCTCACAATGGAGTCCATAGTCTCCGACCCCGTCTGCATAATCTCGTCCATAACCCTCATCAAGATGATTCTCCAGCCCGAGTTCACCGTCCGCGACACCGTGAAGGACCTACTCACCACGTTCATGCTCTCGTCCGCCATGGGCTTGGCTGTGGGCGTCGCCTGGGCCAAGATCCTGGACAGGCTTAGATCCGGGCAGTACACCTACATGATCACCCTAGCGGTTCTGCTGCCCACCTACCTTATGAGCGAGCAGTGGGTGGGGGAGGGCGGCGGCGCCGTGACGGCCCTCGTCTTCGGTCTCGCCATCACCAACTACAGGTACATCATGGAGCGGCTGGGCAGCGACAACAGGGTGCTCATCAACAAGAAGAGGCTCAGGGAGTTTCACGAGGAGGTGGCCTTCTTCGTCAAAAGCTTCTTCTTCGTCTACATAGGCGTCGTGGTGAGCCTCTCGGTCAGGTACGCGTTCATAGGCTTCTCCCTCGTGATACTGCAGATCACCATGAGGTACATGTTGGTGGGTGCGCTGAGCGGCCCGTTCAGCTTCACCCGGGAGGAGAGGGTGCTCTCGCAGGTCGTCTACGCGTCTGGGCTCCCGGCGTTCGTTATGTCCCAGCTGCCACAGATTTTCGACCCCGACCGAGTCCGCTTCGTTGACCCCCAGATATACCCCAACCTCTGCATGCCCATAGTGCTCGGCACCATACTCTTCAGCGGCCTGCTGGGCCCAGCCCTTGCTAGGCGGGAGCTGGCCCCGGTGGAGCCGGCGGAGGCGGAGTAGCCCCGTTTTTTCGTTATTAAGACTCCATATACGGTTTAAGCACCCGGCCCGTGAAACTCCTTGATCAGGTTGAACTGGGTGCTCATAGTCGGTGGGCTGATACCCTTCTGGACGGCGCTCCTGATAATAGTCATGAACCGCGGCGCCTCCAAGCCCAGACGAATCCACAGAGAGCTATCCGACTACGAGAACGACTACATCCCCGACTACGGCTACGACGAGCCCCCCCAGCCACGCTCCAGGCTCGGGTTCCTGAAACGGATAAACCTCGGTTTCCTCTCCGGGCTAAGAGACCGCCTCCCCGGGGGGAAGAAGCCTGAGACCCGGGAGCCGGCGGCCGCGCCCCGGGGAGAAGCAGAGGACATATACGACGACATCGAAGAGTTGCAGCCTCAGGACGCCCCTGCCGCTGGGTTCATGAGGCCCGAGCTCGCAGAGGAGAGGCGGCTTTGGGGTAAGACGCTGCTGATATTCACGGGCGC
>CAYFYM010000013.1:0-2008 GCA_964347405.1 uncultured Candidatus Bathyarchaeia archaeon
CTCCACAGATATGGACCTTTACACCCAGCCCGTGGAACATGGCCGCCTTGGCGGCCAGCGCCTTGTCGGCTTCGGTCGCCGACGGCGCGTAGACGACCTGTATGTGGTTCGCCTTGTGCCGCGCCATGAACTGGTCACGGGTCACGCCGTGGAGGACGGCGCTCATCAGCGGCCACTGCGGCGTGGTGGCCATCCATCTCCGCCGGGTCTCCTCCGGCGGCAGATCCACCACTGTGCCCCTGCCGACGTCGACGTGGAGCCCATCCGGCTTCACGTAGACCCTGCTCCAGACTATCTCGCCTGGCTTGCTGTCGCCCTTGAGGGTGCCCCCGCCGAGGGGGAAGTACATGGGCGGCTGCCTCTCGCTGCTGGCGCCCCGGTACCCGCCCTTGAAGTGGCTCGGGGGCGCGCTGCCGCTTATAAGGAACACCCAGACGTACTGGCCGCCGTGCCAGTCGCCCCACCTGACGTCGTGGAGCGTGGTGGCCGGGTTGAAGCCCATGGCCTTCCAGACCCGGTTGGTGATCAACGCGTCCAGCCCCGCGCCCTCGTCCACCTCGTTGAAGTGTGGCAGGGCCTCGCCCGGGTACAGCTCCTCGCCCGCCTCGCTGTATACGGGCGGCCTGTCCACGTTGTTGAGCAGTCCCTCCGCTAGGTCGCTGGCTGGCGCCGTGTCTTTGAGCCCCTGCTGGTACTGGATGCCGATGACGGCGCACCCGAACTCGTCCGCGATCCTTACGGCGCTAACGTACATCTTGCACTGTTCCAGTATCTGCCTGTCCGTCAGCTCCGTCGCCTCGTCCGTGCCCGTCACGAACTTCATGCCCTTGGCGTCGAGCCAGTCACGGACGCCCTGGACCTCCTCGTCGCTGACCTCACGCATCTTGGCCGCTAGGGCGCTCTGGCTGAGCCGCTCCTTGTAGACGCCGAGGGGGTTGAGCAGCTCGTCCTCGATGATGGCGTTGTACATCCCCATGCAGCCCTCGTCGAATATCCCCATGACGGCTTTGCCGTGTTTCAGCTGCCTCGCCAACGCCTCACCCAGCTCTTTCTCGGGCTTGGGTATCTTCGCGGGGTCCAGAGGCTGTACGTGGCTCGTGTCGTGGGTGATCCTTCCTTCACGCAGCCACTGCCTGATGCCGTCGAGGAAGAACTCGTCGTCGAAGCCCTCGCTCCATATGGTGCTGTACTGGACTCCCATCTTGGATAGACAGGCGTTGAGGTTCAGCATCCCCACCAGGCCGGGCCACTGGCCGCTCCAGTTGGCCAGCGTCAGTATCGGCCCCCGGTGGTCACGGAGCCCAGCCAGCACGTGGTGGCTGTACTGCCACACCGCCTCCGCGACGATGACACGAGCGTCCCGGGGGATCTTCTTGAACACGTCCATGCCCATCCTCTGGTTCCAGATGAAGCCGTGCCCCAGCTCCGGGTCGTAGGGGTGGCCCCGCATCACGTGGTATCCTTCCCGCTCGAATGCCTCCCTGACCTTTTCCTCCATCTCGCTCTGGGCTGCCCAGCACTCCCTGTTGGCGCTTAGCCTCAGGTCGCCGCTCGCCACCAACACGATCTCGTTGCTCGCGAGGGGCTCAGGCTCCTCGACCTCGGGTAAAACGTATGAACCCATGTGATGGAAATGGGTGTCGAGGGGTGATAAAACTTAGTCTCGGCGCCCGGCGCGGTGCATTATGTCCTTCACTCTGAGGATCTCGAGGGTGGTTGTGAGGCCGGGCGCTATGAGGGTCGAGCCCGAGACAAGCGATATGACGTCGTTCTCGTGGATGTACCCCTCCTCGATGCTCTTCCTCACGGCGCGGATTATCAGCTCGTCCCGGTCGTCCGTCCACGGGACCTTCAAGGGCTCCACCCCCCAGTAGAGGTGCATCCTCCGGCTCACCCTCGGGTCCTTCGAGACCGCCAGTATCCTCGTCTTCGGCCTGTGGGTGCTCACCATCAGGGCGCTGAAGCCGCTTCTGGTGACGACTATGATGGCCGACGCCTCCACTGCCTC
>CAYFYM010000014.1:0-33977 GCA_964347405.1 uncultured Candidatus Bathyarchaeia archaeon
TGCCACTACGACGGCGACCTCAAGGCGGCGCCGGCCACCGTCAAGCTCTTCGAGGAGGGGCTCCCCGTGAGCAGCATCACTAAGGCGTTCAGCATGGGCAGCTTCGGCGTCGAGAAGAACCGCAGGCTCGTGCCCACAAGGTGGAGCATCACCGCCGTGGACGACCTGCTGGGGAAGCACCTGACGAGCAGGATAAAGCGTTACCCCCTTGTGAACCAGTTCGAGGTCTACGAGAGCAACTACCTTGGCAACCGCTTCGAGATACTGCTGGTGCCGGATGCTTGGGCGTACGAGGCTTACGAGGCGTGGTACCCGAGGACCCTGTGGAACCCGTCTGAGGAGGAGGTGGCCATAGTCACGGACTGGGAGCCGTATAAGGGCCGATCGAAGTACGCGAGCATGGGCGGCTGCTACTACGCGGGAAAGCTGGCCGTGCTGGAGCATCTGGAGAGGGAGAGGCGGCAGGCCAAGGTTTTCATATTCAGGGAGGTGTACCCCGACTACATATTGCCCGTGGGCGTATGGCAAGTACGTGAGAACTGCAGGAACGCCATGAATCAGCCGCCACGGGTCTACGACACGTTCCAGGCAACAATCGGCGACGTCATAGGGAGGCTCAGCATCCCGCTGGAGAAGTGGATTGAGGCGGGACCATTGCTACGTCACACCATGACTCAGAGGAAGCTAACCGAGTTCTTCCATTAAACGATCTCGAGGAGTCTTTTTATCCGTTCATCCACCGAAGGGTGTCTGCTGAAACCCATCCAGCCGCGTCTCTTGAGCGCAAACATGCTTAAGGACAACGATCCCAGGACCAACCCATCCAACCCACCTGACTCTAGAGCCGCGAGTTTTATCAAAGCGGATATCAACGCCCTCGTGTTTCCCGAGAGCCTCGCTCCCTCCAGGTCGGCGAGGAACTCCCTGTCCCTGCTGAGCATCGAGTCTACGGCGAACCCGATTAAGTTGAATGCGCCGGCTATCTTCAAGCTCAACGACGCGCTCTTCACCAAGGTATCGTTGTTCTTGATGTGAGCGATCTCGTGTCCAACCGCCGCGAGAGCCTCCTCCCTGGTGAGGACCTCGAGCAAGCCGACTGACACGTAGATTTCTGGCCATCCGTTGCCCCCGTAGCTGAATATCCTGGGCGCGCCGGACTCAAGCAGGTACACGCTGGGCTCGTCTATTCCCGCTTTCACGGAGATGTCCATGATGTCGTGGTAGAGTCCTCCGATCTCCTCCTCATCAACTTCGTTCACTCTGCATATCCTCTGGGCGATGGCTCCACCATAGTAGTAGCTGACGACTCCCAGAACCGCGGCGCCTATAAATGACGCCGATGCTAGCCCCACCCAGCTAGAGCACACCCATCTAACGTACGCGAAGTCCGGGTCGTTGCATATCAGATGGATCGGGTCCCAGCTCTGAATAGATAGATAATGGGCGAAACACCTTGGCGATATCCATAGCGCCAACAAAAGCGATCCCGCCAGGGGCATGAAGAGTATCCAGGTCCTGGTCTTGTACGCCTTGACGTCGACCGTCTTCAGCAACAACAGGCTTATGATTGACATCACCGTAGAGACGAACACGACGTTTACATAAGGCTCCATGAACCCCGAGACTATTTCCAGCACGCTTATTCTTCCTTGAGTTGCTCCAACCTCTTCCTCAGCTTTTCAGCCGTCTCGTCGTCCTCGATGCCTGCGCTCTGGACCAGGTATGACACAGCTGATTCACCAAAGGATTCAAACAATCCCCTTAAAACGTTCCTAACCACCGTCGAGTCGAACTGAGAACGGGTCATGGATGGGTAGTAAACGTAGTGGACTCCCCCCTCTTTGACAAGTTCTCTTTCAACGAGTCCTTTAGCGTACAGCCTGTCTAGCACTGTAGCTACGGTGGTGACTGCTGCCTTTCTTTCTTTGTTTAGGTGTCTGTGGATGGTCTTGACGTCCCCGGATTCTATCGTCCAAACGGTTTTCATTATGTCTGCTTCGAGGTCGCCAAGTACCTTGCCAAGGTCTTCTTTGTGGGGCTGGAAGTCTATCCAATCCGGGTCCACGCTCATGGTAACTACTCTCTGTAGTTATCTTTATATCCCGTGCGGTAACTACACGCTATAGTTCATGCCTGAGACATTTAAACGTGACCCGTGAAACAACATGCGCTTCACAACCCTCGTGCTAAAAAACCTATCAAGACGAAAAGCCCGTTCAGTGCTTAACAGCGTCGGACTCGTGTTGGCCATCGCGGTGATCGTGGCCACTTTCACCATCAGCAACAGCATGGAGCAGCAAATCGGCGAGGAAGTGGAGAAATACGGGCCAAACATCGTTTTGACGCCGGAGACCCAGAGCGTAAACGTTCCATACGGGAGCATAATGGTGGGAAAGAGCACGTTCCCTGAGGAACAGCTGGAAAAAATTACCACCATACCTAACGCCAAGAACATCAGGATCGTCTCGCCGAAGCTATTCGCACAAGCCAAGAGCGGAGACCAGTCGCTACTTGTCGTAGGTCTGAACTTCGAGGACGAGCAGTACCTCAAGGTATGGTGGGATATCAACGGCCAGGTGCCCAAAGACGCGGGCAACGAAGCTCTGCCGGGATCGGAGATATTCATGGCCCTCGAACTATCCATTGGATCGACCCTCGAGCTCGATGGAGAAGCATTCAAGGTCTCTGGCTACCTGAGCGAGACAGGCAGCATGGACGATTACACCGTCTTCATCCCGCTTCCTTCGGCGCAGACTTTGATGGGGCAGCCAGGCGAGATAAGCTTGGCAGACATCGGTGCGCTTTGCATCGACTGCCCAGTCGAGGACATATCCCAGCAGATAATGGCCATGATACCCGGCGTCAGGGCCTCCCCCATCTTACAGGCGGTGGAGACACGGATGCAGGCGGTGGAGCAGGCGGCTCGTTTCTCTTTGATGCTTGCGGCCGTGGTGCTTGTGGCTGGGTGCGTCGGGGTCATGAACACAATGGTCTTGAGCGTCCATCAGAGGAGGCGGGAGATCGGGGTCTTCATGAGTCTAGGAGCTGACGACATCTTAGTCTACAAGATGTTCATGTTTGAGGCCCTGCTTCTCGGAGTACTGGGAGGCGTGCTCGGATCCGGGCTCGGCGTTCTGGCGTCGGTCGTCCTCGGGCCAGCTATGCTCGCCACCGCAACTGGTCTAGGCAACATCCCGGGTTTCGTTATCCCCCTCTCGATCGGGGTCTCGACGACGGCTTGCCTTGTAGCCAGCCTGTACCCGACTTGGAGGGCCACCAAAATCGACCCAGTCAGCGCGTTGAAGGCGATATGATGATCGAGATAATGGATGTATCGAAAACCTACATGGTCGGCGGAGAGCAGGTTACTGCCCTCAATCAAATCAGCCTCAGGGTCTCGGAGGGCGACTTCATGTTGGTGACTGGGCCTAGCGGCAGCGGCAAGTCAACGCTGCTCTACACCTTCGGGGGGCTGTTGACCCCCGATGGCGGTAGCGTGCGTGTAGACGGCCTAGACATTTACAGACTGAGCCAGAGGCAAAGAGCAAAGTTCAGACGCAGCTACGTCGGCTTCGTGTTCCAGACCTTCGAGCTGCTCCCCTATTTGACGGCGCTGGAGAACGTGATGCTCCCCCTCTCGCTGGACGGGGTACGTGGCGCTGAGCAAGCGATGAGGGGGGTCGAGACCCTTGAGGATGTTGGTCTTGGTAGCCGGCTGAATCACAAGCCCAGCGAGCTGAGCGGCGGCGAGCAGCAGCGAGTCGCCATAGCCAGGGGCCTGGTAAACGAACCCAAGATCTTGTTGGCCGATGAGCCCACGGGCAACCTCGACCAGAAGATGGGGGACGATGTCGTGGCGTTGTTGTCCCGCCTCAACGACGAGGGGCAGACGATAGTATTCGTCACGCACGATCAGACGCGTAAACGGATCGCAAACAGGGTCATAGAGATGGTCGATGGGCGAGTAGTCTCAGGCGAAGATTAGGAGGTGAAAACATGGGAAAGAATAGACATAGAAAATCGAGAAAGGAGCAGAAAGGCGGTGGAAACAGGAACAGCCTGGTGGTGGCAGCCATCTTCGTGGCTCTGCTCGGCTACTGGGGCGTCACTCAGATCGGGAGCTCCGGCTATCCCGATCTCGTCAGCGGGGTATTCTACGATGCGCCGATGGTCTCAGCGGCTATGGGCAAGGTCACCGTGCCCGAAGAGGTCGTCGAGAACAACAAGCTGGTGTTCGTCGACGTCAAGCTGGAAAATGCTACCGACGAGTTCACCTTCTTGGGTAGGAGAATCATACTGAGCTCGTACAGGAACGCAGAGTATCTTCCACTGGTCATCATATCCACGCCCAAAGGCAAAACGATCGGCGGCGTAAGGGTCTGCGAGCCATGCAGCTCGTTCAGTTTCCACATAGTGGACGGCAAATACCTGCAATGCGACGCCTGTGGTACCCGATGGAACGTCGAGACGCTTCAGGGAGTCAGAGGGGGGTGCATGAACTATCCACCACCGAAGCTATCGACTGGTCTCCTCGATGGAATAGTCGTGGAGGCGGGACAGACCGGGCTCAGACTCCAAACCTAACCGATCCTTTTTCCATAAATTCTGGTTTTTTATCAAGTCAGTCAACTTTTAAATTACCTATTGACTGTATGGTGTAGGTTGGTGAGACCAATGAACCCCAGGGAGGTAGCCGAGAGGCTACATGAGAACGAGAGGAAGGTGCTCCACGCGCTGAGCAGCAGGGGCACCGAGACTACAGAGGAACTGAGCCGGCTCACCGGGCTGGCGAGGGACGCCGTGGAGAAGGCGTCCGACTGGGCCGCGACGAAGGGCGTAGTCTCGTTTAAGGAGGAGGTCTCACAGTTTTTCAGCCTCACAGACGAGGGAAGAGTCTACGCGGAGGACGGCCTGCCGGAGCAGAACCTGAGGAAGCTGCTGGTCCACGGACCCCAGGAGATAGCGAAGCTCAAGCAGACTTTCCAGAACCTGAACATAGCGTTGGCTTGGACGCGGCGCAACGGTTGGGCGGACATCAGCGGCGGCGTCATCCGGCTCACCAAGGACGGAGAGAGGGTCGGCGACTCCACCGAGGAGCGTCTCCTGAGAGCCTTGGACGAGCCCGCTCCCCAGACCGGGGAGGCGTTCACCGAGGAAGAGGCGACGGCGCTGGAGCAGCTGGTCAAGCGGAAGCTGGTTAACAAGAGCGAGGAGACGGAGCGCTCCGTCGCCATCACCGAGTTCGGTAGACGGGTTCTGCCGGAGCTCGAGAAGGCGGAGACGGCGAACGTGATCACCCAGCTCACCCCGGAGATGCTGGTGAACAAGTCGTGGAAGGGGGCCTCCTTCCAGAGGTACGACGTGACGCTCCCCGCGCCCAGCCTAAGCCCCGGGAAACGCCACTTCCTAAGCCAGGTCATCGACTACATACGCCGATTCTGGGTAGAGCTGGGCTTCAAGGAGATGAAGGGCGAGTACCTGGAGCTGGGCTTCTGGAACTTCGACGCCCTCTACCAGCCACAGGACCACCCCGCCAGGGACCTCGCCGACACGTTCTACATGAAGACGCCGCACAGCGGCCATCTACCCGACTCGAAGATGGTGGACCAGGTGAGGGAGACCCACGAGAACGGGTGGACCACCGGCAGCCTCGGGTGGCAGTACAGGTGGGACCCGGAGGTCGCCGCCCGCAACTGCCTCAGGACCCACACCACGAGCCTGAGCGTCAAGCAATTGGCGAAGCTCACGCCGGACGACCTACCCGCGAAGTTCTTCAGCTGCGGCAGGGTGTTCAGGAACGAGACCATCGACTGGAACCACCTAGCCGAGTTCTACCAGACAGACGGCATCGTAGTCGGGGAGGGGGTGACGTTCCGCGACATGAAGGGCTACCTCAAGGCGTACATGGAGGGGCTGGGCGTAGAGAGGTTCAGGTTCCGGCCCGGCTACTTCCCATACACCGAGATGAGCATGGAGGCCGAGGTCTGGATAGAGGAGCGCGGCGAGTGGAGTGAGCTCTTCGGCGCAGGCATGTTCAGGCCCGAGGTGGTGAAGCCCCTCATCGGCATAGATGTCCCGGTGCTTGCCTGGGGCCCCGGCTTCGACAGGCTCGTAATGCAGAGCTACAGGGTCGACAGCATCAAGGAGCTGTATAGCAACGACGTCGGCCTGCTCAGGCGGGCCAAGCTATGGATGGAGTGATATGAGATGCCGGTAATAGAGGTAAACCTGGAGGACTTCATGGAGCTACTGGGCAGGGACGTCACGATCGATGAGCTGAAGGACAGGCTGCCCATGATGGGCACAAGCTGGGAGGGAGTCACTGAGGACGGGTTCCACCTAGAGGTGTTCCCCAACAGGCCTGACCTCCTCAGCATCGAGGGCTTAGCTAGGGCTCACGCGAGCTGGACGGGGGCCCAGACTGGGCTGAGAAGCTACTATGTGGAGAAGTCAGACTACAAGGTCGTCGTCGACAAGAAGACCCAGGAGGTTAGACCCTGGTTCGTGACCGCCGTGGTCAAGAACGTCGAGTTCGACGACCCCCTCATCAGGAGCATAATCCAGATGCAGGAGAAGCTCCACGTCACCCACGGCAGGAGACGCAGAAAGGTGGCCATCGGCCTCCATAGCCTGGAGCCCATCGAGTTCCCAGTCACATACACCACCAAACCTCCGGGGTTCAAGTTCAGGCCCCTCGGGGAACGATTCGAGAGGGACCTAAACTGGATACTCGGCGAGATGAAGACGGGCAGGGAGTACGCGTGGACAGTGAAGGGCTTCGAGGAGTACCCCATGATCCTGGACAGGAAGGGCATGGTGTTATCGATGCCACCCATAATCAACGGCGAGTACACGAGGATAGACGAGGCCACGTCTGAGATTTTCATCGACGTGACAGGTACAGACCTCAAGGCCATCACCGAGGTGCTGAACGTCATCTGCGTCACCCTGGGGGACAGGGGAGCAGAGATACACGAGGTTCACAACCACTACCCTGACGGCTCGGTGCTCACCACGCCCAACCTAGATCCATGGGTCATGGAGCTGGACAACGACTACGTCAACCGCACCCTGGGCGTCGAGTTCACGCCCCAGGAGTCGGCCCGCGAGCTTGAGAAGATGGGGCACGGAACCGAGGTAAACGGAGGCGTCATCAAGGTCCTGATACCCAGCTACAGGGCCGACGTGATGCACCCCATTGACCTTGTAGAGGACGTCGCCATCGCCCACGACTACGACAACTTCGAGCCAATGATACCGCCCATAAGCTGCGAGGCGGGGGAGGACCAGTTGGAGGTTTTCAGCAGGGGGCTAAGGAACTTCCTAGTCGGCCTGGGGCTGCTGGAGGTGGTGACCTTCATGATGAGCAACAGAGACAAGCTGTTCCGGAGGATGAGCCTCCCCGAGGAGCCCATATGCGAGACGGACAACCCCAAGATGGACGCCTACGACAGCCTCAGGAACAGGTTGCTGCCGAGCCTATTGGAGGTCTTGAGCACCAACAAACATCACCCGTACCCCCAGAACCTCTACGAGGTGGACGACGTGGTGGTGATGGACCCGTCCACCGAGACGGGCGCCCGGTCGAGGCGCAGGCTGGCCGTTGCTCTGTGCCACTCAGGCGCAAGCTTCAGCGAGATAAAGGCGACCATGAACACCATGCTGGAGAACCTGGAGCTTGAGGCAGATGTGGTCGAGGGAGGATGGGGCTGCTTCATCGAGGGCAGGAGATACACCGCCACACTGGGGGGAGAGCCGGTCTGCTGGGCCGGTGAGGTGAAGCCCGAGGTGCTGGAGAACTGGGAGCTGGAGATGCCCGTCGCGGCCCTGGAGATGGACGTCGACCTTCTCTTCAAAACCCAGAACGTCTGAAGCCTTCCTTCACCGCCTTCCCCAGGACCACGTTGATGAACTCGGTCTTGGACTCGGTGTAGACCTCCCGCATGTCGGCGTACCTCTCCGCGAGCCTCTTCTTCAGCTCGTAGTACTCCATGGCTGTCTCGGGGTGGGACCTGAGGTAGTCCCTGAACAGGATGTGCCTGTTCAAACTCGCTGCCATGCTTCATGAGGTGAAGGTGGAAACCCGGGCTGTGAGGCGCCTTCCCGAGACAGTAATACCAGTCGTCTTCCGTGGGCTCCGGGGTCACGTCGTTGTATCCTATCTCTGCAAGCGCTGGAAGACACCGGTCTGCCCCCTCTTCGCCGTCCAACCCAGCGAGTATGTCGATTATCGGCTTCGCGCCGAGACCGGGCACCGACGTGCTGCCGAAGTGCTCTATGGATCTGACGTATTCGCCGATGGCGGCTAGGATGAGCTGTTTCTCTTCCTCGTATAGACGCGGCCACTCTGGATCGTACCTCACAACGGTTATCCGGCCGGGCATTCTCTAGCCTCGACTTTCATCGTCAACATATTATATAATAAGTTAACCATTACCCGAAGCATGGAGGAACGCCCCGGTTTCCCACCCAGGCTGGCGCTGCTCATAAGCATCACGGCGGTCTCGACGGCGTCTATACTCATCAGGATGAGCGAAGGGCCCCCACTGGCGATAGCGACATATAGGATGCTTTTCTCTACAATTCTTCTACTGCCGTTCTTCCTCTATTTCGACGGGATTAGGAAATTAAGGAGCATGGGCGCGAGAGGGTTTGCCGGTCTCATGGGCATAGGGGTGGTGCTGGCCATCCACTTCGCGTCGTGGATAACCAGCCTGAGCTTCACGACGGTCGCCAGCAGCGTCATATTTGTGCACATCGACCCCATATTCGTTGCGATAGTCAGCCACTTTTTCCTCAAGGAGCGGGTCACCAAGAGGATGGTGGCGGGCATAGCCGTCGCCTTCATCGGTTCAACCATGATAGCCGTGGGAGACGCTGGTATCGGAGAGCTCAACCTATACGGCGACCTGCTGGCGCTGGTGGGCGGCGTGATGCTCAGCATCTACATCCTCGGCGGCAGGGTCTTGAGGAGGAACCTCGACCTGACCTCGTACGTGACCCCCGTTTACGCCACCGCCTCAGTGGTCCTGGTGCTGATGTCTCTGCTCAGCGGCACCCCATTCACAGGATACCCCGTGGGCGAGTACGTCCTGTTCTTCGCGATAGCCCTGGTTCCCATGATCTTCGGCCACACGGTATATAACTGGGCGCTGAGGTACGTGTCCGCCCCCCTCGTCTCCATGAGCCTACTTGGCGAACCCGTGGGGGCATCCATCTTGGCTCTCCTGTTTCTTGACGAGGTGCCCAGCTCCATGGTCCTGCTCGGCGGCGTGGTGACGATGACAGGGATACTGATGTGCGCCTATAGAACAGAGTAAGCCGCAGAAAAAAGAATATTTAGCAAAAAAATAATAATTTCATATTAAATATATTCAAATTATTTAAGGCCCCCAGAAGCTTTAAAGACCCACAGCCGGGTTTAAACCATCAACCAGACTGTGAACGATTCCGTTAATGTGTGAGCCCGGTTGGACGCCAATGTTGTCGTTATCCTCATATCTCTGGCCCTTTTCCTCGCGTACATCAGCGGCATAATCTACACGTACACGGGGGTCCCCGACACAGTCTGGCTCATAGCGTTCGGGTACTTGTTCGGGCCCACCCTCCATCTGTTCAACCCGGTGGCGCTTAGACCATCGACGCCGATCCTCGTGGTAATGGCCTTGAACCTGCTTATGTTCGAGGCCGGCCTCAGCGTTGACTTCAAGACGTTCAAGGAGACCATGATCAAGTCGACATACCTCGGGTTGACGACCTTCACCATCACCACCATCGGCGTGGGCTACCTGCTGCACTACTCGGTGCCTTACGTGTTCACGCTCTCCGAGGCCCTGTTCTTCGGGGCCATGATTGCGGGTGCAAGCGCATCGACGGTGCTCGGGATAATCGGCAGCATCCAGAGGGTGAGGAAGGACATAGGCGGGGCTAGGAGGTTGCTCGTACTGGAGTCCATCGTCACGGACAGCCTATGCATCGTGACGGCCATGACTCTTCTCAGGTTCATCCAGACGCCCGGCATACCCCTCTACGAAGCCGTAAAGGACATCGTCTACGTGTTTACGGTCTCCGCCCTTATCGGCTTCGGGACCGGCGTTGTGTGGGTTCAGCTCCTAGACCTGATCCGTAACAGGCCGTTCAACTACATCATGACACTGGCCGTGCTCTTCATCTCCTACATCTTCAGCGAAGGCGTGGGCGGGCCGGGGGCGGGGGCCGTTGCCGCCCTATCCTTCGGCATAACGTTGACCAACTACCCGCTTCTCGCCAAGAGGTTCGGGCTCAGGGAGAACGTCAGGGTGGAGCGCAGGAGGCTCCGCTCTTTCCACGAGGAGATCACGTTCCTCGTGAAGTCGTTCATCTTCATCTTCGTGGGCCTCGAGGTGCAGCTGTCCTTGGAATACCTCCTCATGGGGCTCGCGCTGTCTGCCACCATCGGCGTGATAAGAGTATTATCCGTCAACGTCGTGGGCGGCCTCATAGAGCTGTCGGATGACGAGGCGGCCGCCGCCAGACTCGTGTTCAGCAACGGGCTCACCGCCCTGGTGATATCTCAGCTGCCGCTGATGGTGGCCGCGGCTGACGGCTCGTTCATGACCCCCAGTGTCTTCACCAACCTAGCTGTACCCATAGTCATTGTCTCAAGCCTCTTCGGGTCCTTGATCGGCCCATTCATCATCAGACGAGACATGAAGCCGCCAGAGGCCGAGTTGGAGGAGACGGCCTAAACAAACCGACGCTGAGTCAATATCCATCCTAGGCGGCGGCTACATCCTACATGGATACTGTGGCGGCTATTTGGTTGGGGGTATGACTGGGACTTAGTTATCCAGCCGCTCGATGATCTCCGGGACGCCCACGAGGCCTTCGCCCGGGTGGACCACGGGGTTCTCCCGTATCGTGAAAACGTACCCCGTCTGCGGCGACTTCACGCGTTCAAGGGTCTCTAATGTCCGGGGGCTATAGATGAAGCCGACCACGTCGCCTTCGCTCACGGTGTCCCCGAGGCCCACAGTTGGTACGAAGACGCCTCCTTTGCCGCTGTGGGCTACATATAACTTGGTGTCGGCTCTCCACTTTAGCTTGACTTGTCTCTCCGGCAGCTCGACCTCTCCGTCGATGATCCCAAGGTCCTTCATGATGTTCTTGACGCCGCGGTACGCGATCTTCACCGCCTCCTCGTCGAAGTGGGCGTGGCCTCCAAGCTCAGGCACTATCGCCGGAACCCCTTTGTCCACGCAGGATGCCCTCAGCGTCTTCCGCCCGCCGTACGCCTCAGTCTCCACGTACAGTATGGGTGCCCCGAACAGTCTAGCCATCTCCTCGGAGCGCAGGGCGGTCTCGCTGGGCGCCTTCTCGGAGACGCCGTCGGCTTCGTAGAAGACCCACACAGGGCAGTACCTGCTCGCGGTGTGTAGGTCGATCACCTCGTCCGCGTGGCTCACGAGCTCTGTCCATATCCTGTGCGCCATGCGCTCTGTGAGGCTCCCCTGCGGGTCCCCCGGCCATATCCGGTTCATCCCCCCGGGCTTGGGGTCGAACATGGTGGCCCTCGTCTTCTCCCTGAAGGCCAAGGGGTTGGGGAGGCAGTAGATCAACGTGCCCCTCATCTCACCGGGGTCCAGCTCGGCCATGAGGCGCCTCAACGCGTCCAGGCCCATTATCTCTGAGCCGTGCTGAGCCACCTGGACGTACAGGGTCTTCCCGGGTTTTTCCCCGTGAAGCACCATGAAAGGTATCTCCAGCGACTGCCCGTCCGCCCAGAAATCGGGTAGGGTCAGCGTGCTTCGAGCCTTCTCGCCGGGCTTCACCGTCAGCCCGGCCACCGTAACCGGTTCGCTCATATGGAATCTTTGAGAATTATTCTTCACGGTATTAGAGTTTTATCAGATGGGGCGCCAGTGTATGCTCTTGGACGTTGTGTACTTCTGTTTAACCGGGAGCCCGATGCCTATGCTCATGATCTCCGGTACGACTTGGTTCCTGAACCGTTCTCCGGGCTGCCCAGGGAATATCCCCTGACACTCCTGGTCGAGGTAGAGATAGTATTTTTTCCCGTTGAAGCGTATTCCGGCGTTGTCCCCACGCTTGTAAACCGGCTCTTTATGTATCCTGAAGGGGAAGAGCCTGCAGGCGGTGGGCTTCGTACCCTGCAGCGTGCATATCCAGCGATCCATTAGGGGCTTCTGGAAGACGCAGCGGCCGTTGCTCTGGTTTTTAAGGTAAGCCTTGCCCATCCCGTACTCCAACACCTTTGGCCCGTAGATGGTGCTCACCTTGACCATCTCGTCCATCTTGAGGGGCACGCGGTATCCTAGACAGCAGCTGCCGCAGGCTTTACACGCCCAGCTCTTAACCTCCGTCCACGGGATCAGCGAGCTTCCCCTCATGGTAGTCGCTACCGTAAAGGTATGGAAGCCTAAATATGTAACGCATCAACCAGTACCGAGCCGTGATGCCTCGGCTCAAGTCTTCTTCTTTTTCTCGGCTTCCTCGAGGCCGTAGAGAAGCGGGTAGATGTCGTAGTGCTGCTTGATCAACCTGTACGTGAATCGTCCGAACCAGTAGAAGACACCCAGTGAAAACACGATTATTATGACGCTCACTACGTCGATCATTTGCATCTGTTGTCGCTACAAGCTGGGGCGGGGCGGTAAATAACGGTTCCTAAAAGTCTTCGAGGGCGGCGGCCATTACCCAGGCGTCCTCCCCGTCCATGTAGTAGCCGTAGTTCCTCTTCACCTTCTTGAACCCAAGCACGTCGTACAGGCCTATGGCCGCTGCGTTGCTTATCCTCACCTCGAGGTACCCCTCCGAGGCGCTGTAGACGTCTCTGCCTTTACGCATCGCCTGCAAGATGAGCTCCCTACCAATTCCTCTCCTCCGGTAGTTCTCCATCACGGCGACCGAGACTATGTGGCAGAGACGCGTCGGGGTGAGTCTGCCTATCTTCGACCAGCCTCTCTCGATGCGGCACATGATGTATCCCTGCACCGTGCCATCGACTTCGGCGACCCTGAAAGTCTCCGGGTATCTCTGGTATAGGTCTCTGTAGAAGTAGCTTGTATAGTTCTCTGGGAGACACGCCGCGTTTATCTGCATCACCCGCTCAAGGTCAGCAGAACTGAACCCCCTCACCGTGAAGTTTGTGTCGCCCAATTTTTGTTCCCATGAAGGTGCCCATTATTGCTTTTAAAGAGATCGTATCCGCGGTACAGAGATGGTTTTTAGGAGCCCAACAGTAGTCTACTTGGATGGGCGCCCAGGAACCCGACGTTGAGGAAGAGATGGACCCCCGGTACGTCGAAGCGGTCGCGAGAAACTTCGAAGTGGTGAAACCCTACTGGGAACGCTCGACGCCCACCTTCATAGTGAAGGCGAGAGGCATAGGGTTCAGGCAGAGCCTGTTGAAGCCCGCCTTTGAGGCGCTCGCGGAAGAGCTTAGGCCCCTAGGCTATCTTCCGAGGGTCAGGTGGATCGTCGACAGCTACCACGTGTCCATCCTTAAACGGGAGGAGTTCGGCGTGGAGGACTATAGGCGTAACCTGATACTCTTCGCCGCCACCGTTGCCACAGTTTTTCTCGACGGCTATATCAGGAGCAGCAACCCCGTGCTCACCGAGGCGCTCATGAAGGGCACCCCTGTCTTCGTCAACGCTATGATGTTCACTTTCGCGATAATAACCATATTCGGCCTGCACGAGTTGGGCCACAAGTACGTGTCGATGCGTAGAGGAGTAGAGGCCAGCCTGCCCTACTTCATACCCGCCCCGCCTGGGATGGGTGGGACCCTCGGCGCCGTTATCACCCAGCGTGAGCCGCCGGTGAACAGGGACGCCTTGTTCGACCTGGGAATGGGTGGACCGCTCACCGGGTTCGTCGTTACGGTTGTCATGGGGGTTGTTGGGATGCGGCTGAGCTTCGTGGTTCCTCAGGGCACCGTGACTGAGCTCATGACGCGGTTTGCAGAAGTCAGGTTCCAGCAGATACCGTTGCCCGTTGTACTGGAGTACATCGCAGACCTGGTGAAGCCGACGCCGGAGGGCTATGTCCTCATCATGCACCCCGTCGCTTTCGCCGCCTGGGTGGGCTGCGTACTTACCTTCATAAACCTCATCCCAGCTTGGCAGCTAGACGGCGGGCACATGATAAGGGCGCTCGTCGGTCGGGAGTCGCATAAGATAATCAGCGCGGCCGGGGTGCTACTCCTCATCATCTCGGGGTACATGATAATGGGTGTGGTGGTGGCGTTCTTCCTCATGAGGGAGGGCGCCGAGTCCATCGAACCCCTCGATGACTTGTCACCGCTCAGCGCGTCGAGGAAGCTGGGATTCGTCCTCTACCTGCTCATAATGGCGCTCACGCTCGTGGCTCTTCTACCCTTCTAAGGAGACCTATGCCTCATTGAATGATCTTGGTGGTGCACCCATACGGGATTACGTAGGTGCCTCTCCCCCGGCGCCCACCTAGCGCCCGCTGGTACGCCTCGTTGGTGGTCCTCGCCGTCTCCATGCCCAACGGCTCCACGAGATACTGCGGGAGAGCAGAAACCAATATTACCCTGTTGCTGCGTGTTATCTTCCTGATGAGGTGAAGCCCATCAGCCCCGTAGGTATACCTTCGCGCGAACTCGTGGAGATCCATCACTCTAGCTAGGCTGGTGAAGGACTCGGCTCCCAGCCCGTCACCGCATTCCCCTAGAATCACGATGGCTCCGTTCCTCTTCGTGACCCCGGCTGCAGCCTCCAGAGCCCAAGCAGTCTTGTAAAGGCTGTAGTCGAACCGGTCACCGCCGGCGCTGATCACCGTGATGTCCGAGTCCCCCTCTGCCTTGACTTCGTAGCTGGCTCCGAGCCTTGTGACGGCCTTACCCCAAGACTCCTCGAGGCCGCCAGCGTACGCTCCAAGGAAGCTGCCGCCCGGGTCCACGGCTATGTTCAGCGCATAGTCTACGCCCGCCAGCTTCGCGGCGGCTACGGTCTCCTCTTTCACAGGGTTGAGCTCTGCGACGCCGGGCGTGATGCCTCCCTTGAAATAGTTCTTCCTAGCTTCCTGGATCGTCTGGAGAGAAGCGATGCCTGGGAGTATCGCGTTCTGTGCGCCATTGAACCCTGAGTGGATGTCAAGCCTTGCCTCGCCCACAGCGATCTTGAGATTGGCGTCGAGGTACTGCCTGCTGACCTTCACGGTTGTCCCGCCGCCTGTCTTACCTGCGTCGCCTAGGTGAGGGTATGCCTTGGTGTGGTTCACAAGCCTCACCTGGTTCAGCCCATCCGTCTCCCGAATCGCTCTGATCAGAGGCGTCGTCTCGCTCTCCCTCTCGCCGTTACCTACCAAGATGGTTATCCTGTCCCGCGGAACGATTAGCTTCACGAGGCGTTTAACTAATGATGACAAAGCCTGGGAGGCCAGGGTCGGCGTCATGGAGCCGTCCACCGCGACGGCTACCCTGCAGTTTGGCTTCACCTGTTCGTCCAATGTCGCTGCGCCGCTCGGCTCATCCAGTGCATGGGCTATCTCCTCCTCTGTCTGTCTGGGCTCCTGCTCGGTTCTTGGGTCAAGTATCTCGATGAGGTTGTCCATGTCGACTGAGACGTATACCTCTGTCTCTCCGTAGGGAAGCCAACAGTCCACCAAAGCGCTTCAGAGTGATATCGTTTTAATCGAACAAGTATTTTTCCTTACGGAGTCAACGCGTTCCTGTCCGTTGTACCGGCATCGGCGCCCGTGGCGTCTTCGCCGGAATGTGTGGTTGAGTCTGTTGATCCCTTTTCCTGCTGCGTCTGGGTGCTGTTGAGAAGCCTCTGCCTCAACTGGTCGAGGAGACTGGTGTGGCTTTTAAGCTGGTACTTGACCCTAGGGCTGAGCGTTGAGTCGGTGCTTGTTCTGTTCCTCCAAGCCTCCAGCCAGGCACGCGCCCTATCCATGTCGCGGAGGGTGTTCCTCGTCTCCTCGTCCTCTATCTTGGCGACGGCCTCCTCTATGTCGCCGCTGAGATCCTGGATCTCGTTCATGTCAACCTGTCCGGCCTGCAGCTTCTCCTTGAGCTGCTGGAGCTTCTGTTCCGTGGTGGTCAACGATTCCAAGGCCATGGCTCTGTCTTGGTCGGTGAAGGTGTTCTGGTACTGGTTCAGGGCGTCGCGCATCTCCTCCACCCTGTTCCTAAGCCTTTCCTCGTACCGTGAAGCCAGCCTCGCCTTGACCTGCTGGGAGAGCTGCTCGATCCTCGTCCTGACTCTGTTCATCGCCTCGACGGCGGCCTTCAGCGCCCTCTGGCTCCCCTCGGAGTCGCCTCGGCGGTGCCTCTCCTCTGCCTCGTCTAACAGTCCATCTATATTATCTAGGGCTCCGTCGAGGGCCGTAGTGTTGTAGCCGTTCTCTGCCATCCGTCCTGACAGGTCTCGCAGGTTTTCAAGGGCCATTCTCGCTCTCTGTATCTCGGGCGACGGCTGGGTATCTGATACGGGCGGCTGAGGCTCTTTGGCCGCCTTGAACGCTCTCTGGAACATGGTTTGGGCTCTCCGAGCCTGAGCCAGCGCAGCCGCGTACTGGCCGTCCCCGTAGTATCTCCGGGCCTCTTGGAGCGCCTCCTGAGCCTCGCGGTAGCCGTTGAGTACGGCTTCCGGCACGTCTTCGCCTTCTTCCTCGAGCTCCGCCATGTACGCCTCAAGGGCCTGCCTCGTACGGATAATGCTCTGGATCATGTTATGTAGCGTCTGCCCGGGCGTCATACGTGATACAACGACCTTCATCGTGGAGACCACGCCGTCTTCTACGCTGACCTTTACGGTGTATACGTCAGGCTCCAAGTCCTCTGGTAACGTGACGTCGAAGCTGTATGATCCAGTCGTCGGGGCCGTGAAGTTATGGGAGAAGGTGTCCCCGTTCGACGCTGTGAACTCCGCGACAACCGGGGCGCCGGCGCTCGCGGTGCCTCTGACCGTGTAAACGCCGCCCGGCTGGGCGTACACGCTAGGCATACTGGCGGTCAGCGTGGGCTGGCTGTACGCGGGTAGCAGCGTGGACGCCGCGACCATTATCAGCACCAACGCTGTTGCTTCGACTCTTTTCATGCTGTTACCACCTATCCGTGCCGCGGTATTATAGGAACCCGTAGGAATGAGGCGGAACAGGTGTTTCACGCCGCTCACCTCTGGTACCTCCTGTGGATGCTCACGAGGCTCTGGCCCCCCACCTTCCTCTCCTCTATTATCTCCAGCCCCTCCAGGCGGCGAAGCATCCTCCAGGCGCTCGTCCGCGGTATGTCGAACCTCTCTCGTATCTCGTTTGAAAAAAGCTCGCCCCCTGACTCCGCGATGTATCTTATGACTTCTCTGTCGTCTATCCTCAGTGTCGGGTGATCCTGGAAAATGGCTTCCAGGTCTACCTCGAGGTCAGGCTCTGGCTGTTTGCCCTGCCCCTTGAACAGTCGAGTGTATAGGGCTGCCCCTAGGACTAGCACAGACGCCGCCAGGGCGTAGAGATATATGTTCTGGTTTTTCTCGGCGTTTAACGCGGTGATCTGGCTCTGGAGGGCATAATCGTAGGCTGACTCGTAGTCCCCGGCATCGAAAGCATCAGCGGCTTGGGCCAGCAGCTGCTCAGCGACTTCGATGCCCTTAGTCCTCCCCTCAGACTCTGCCTCAGAGATCGCCAGGCTCGCCGCGTCCATCAGTTCTTGAGCCTGTAGAGCGTCGGCGGCGGCCGCGTCGGCGGCATCTTCTGCCTGGGATGCCAGCTGGATCGCCGTCGCGTAGTCAGCCAGATCGAAGGCTTCATGAGCCTGCTGGAGAAGATCAAGCGCATCCAACGCCGCTATACCGTCGTCTATGATTAACTGTATGTGCTGCTCAGCGTCACCGAGGGCCGCCTCCGCCTTGCCTCTGGCGTCGAAGACGCTGGTGACGTACGAGATGGATACGTCCCCTGAGAGCATCCTGACGTAGGGCCTGTCTTCGTAGGTGCCTATCTCGACTGGCACCTCGCTCAGGTTGACGATGGTGGAGTTCTGGGGGAGAGTAATGCTCGTGGTTATCGTTGAAGTCAAGTTGAGGGTCCAGATGGCCCCAGTCTTGCTGGTTAGGGAGGAGGTCAGGTAGGTGACCACGACGCCCGTGGAACCCAACGTGTCGATTAACGCACCTTCATCTGTGACCGAAGAGTCGAGGGGTAGCCCGTCCTGATCGACTGCGAGCAGGTTCTCGTAGGGGAACCCCGGTAACTCTACTTCTACCATCACCAAGGATGGGTCTGTCTCGGCCCCGTATTCGACCTGCACCACGCCGTCGTTGTAGACAAGCAGTGATAACGACTTGACGGTGTAGTCTTGGGCTTGGACGCCGGGTATGAGCAGCAGCGCCAGCGTCGACAGGAGCAGAGCTAACTTTAGCTTCATTACGCTTCCACCGGTCACCGGAAACTAGATTACTTGAACTTGGGCGGTATTAAGAAGTTATCGAACAGAAAACTGTTTAAAAATTGTAAACTTGAATCTTCATGATGGGATACAGCGTTACGTGCCGATGCGTTGAACACCGTAGGATAACCTCCATGATTGAGGTTCTCCACCGTCCTGCTGCCGAAGAGGGCGCCTTGGAAGGTTGAAGCTTAACCCTTGTGCTGTATGTTGTTATGGTTCCCGGCGTGAACATTCTCTGAGTGCGCCGCCGCGGACATACTCGCGATGTTTGGATACCGTTTCTGGTCCGCCCTGTCTTCGTGGATAAGGTACCTCATGTGGGCCCGTCTTACCCCACGCAGCGTCAAGATAGTTTCAGTCATGGACTCTTCACTTGTCTGATCATGGAACCAGGGTTATCGTGTCTTTCCACAGTTTACCGTTTTAAATAACTGGGCCGACATCTCATGCCCAGATGCTTGAACTGGGCGTGGTGGGCCACGTGGCCATTGACACCATACACACTGCAGGTGTGTGGAGGACCCAGCTGGGGGGCCCACCCAGCTACATGGCTTGCCTCTCCGAGCATCTCGACGTATCCCTCAGAGTATACACGTCGATCGGACCCGACTTCCCGGCCGAATACCATGAATGGTATGGGAGTCATTGCGTGGATCTCAGGGATAGCGTCAGGGATAAACCGACGACGCGTTTCGTCATCGACTACAACGGAGATACGCGGAGGCTGTCTGTGGGGCACGTCTGCGAGCCCATAGGATCCGTCCCGGACCCGCCGAGCAACGTCGTGGTGTCGCCTATAATTGGTGAAGTGTCGGAGGGTTTAATCAGGTCACTGGGGGGTAACATGGCCCTCGACCCACAGGGACTGGTCAGGGTAATGAAACCTGATAAAAGCATCGGATACAGGAGCTGGTGCGAAGCAGACACGTTGGGGAAGGTGCTTGTTTTCAAGTCCTCGTCTAGGGAGCTTGAGCTGGTATCTGGGGTCAGTGAACCGATTCAGGCGCTTCAATGGCTGCGCAGGCTGGGTGTCAAGGTCGCTGCGACTACCCTTGGCGGTGAAGGAAGCCTAGTGGCTGACGCCGAGTCTATTATCCGTGTGCCTAACTACTCTGCCGGCGTGGTAGACGAGACCGGGGCGGGGGACGCGTACCTCGTCGGTTTCTTCTCTGAGTACCTTAGGTCGGGAGAGATCGACGCCGCAGCAGCTATGGGCTCGGCCTGCGCCTCAGCTATAGTTGAGACCCTCGGCCCCGACGTTAAAATCGATGAAAATGAGCTCCGTGAGAGGATGGAGCACGTTAAAGAGCGTATCGGACGGGTTGAACCGGTTAGCTGAGCCTACGACGTGCAAGCCAGTAGATGGAGAAAGCTAGGCCCAAGTCCAGTACCCACCACTTGTATAAATCCAAGTGACTAGATAAACCTAGGTCTTCCACGACGGGGCCATCTGTCTCACCTGAGAGCCTCTCAACTCCCTGCTCACCCGTGGTAAACGCTTGGGCGTCTTCGGTGGCGTTCAGGCTTTCCCCTGCCTCACCAGGGGTATCTTCTTTATAGGTCTCCTCGGAGCCGGTGAGCATGACTGGACGGGGAGCCACGTATCTTTCGACCTGCCCAGGCACGGCTGAGATCAGTAGGTAGCCGACCATCACCGCAAGCAACGTGTAGACCGTGACCCGGTTATCCATCGCTGTATTCTCCGTGCCGGTGTGACTTAATGCTAGAGATTAGAACAGCCGGGGAGCCTGTGCCGTGGGGGCGTTCTGTATTTAGAACACTCATTTTGGACGGTCCCTCCAGATCCTGTAGGTCTCGTACCACAGTATAGCTGTGGGCACCACGCCCATAACCACGGTGGTTATGGCGTCCCTCGACGGGTAGAACGGCTGCTGAACCAGGTAGGTAACAAGCATCGTCGTCATGAGCACCGCGTAGAAGAGGTACCTGGGCAGCATCAAACCCCTGAAGGTCACGAACTGGCGTAGCACCCCCACCTTAACCTCCTTCACCAGCCTGTAGTCTCCGTACACGTTCTCCACCAGCCCTAGGTCCATAAGCTTGTTGAGGTGGTAGCTGCTAACGCTGGGGCTGCTGAACCCCAGCTCCCTCTGCACTTCCCGTACTCCCACGGGCTCGGCGGGGTTCTTGAGAATGTGCATGTAGACCAGGAGGGTCTTACCTTTGAGCTCTGACTCTATGACCGCGTCGTCGCTTACCAAACTAGTTCCATTCCTTGGTTGGTATCTATTCAGCCGTTCAGTCTTTAAACGTATTCAGGAGCGCGAGGGTGGCGTGGACGGCCTCCTCAGTCCTGATGGTCTCAGTCCCTTGGCCGGGTACCGTGTTGATTATGAACCGGAAGCACTCCTCCGCCCTCTTTCGCTCCCTGCCTATGATCTCGTACACTCCTTCGCTGTGCGACCCGAAGGCTATGAGTGTGCGTCTGCTCTCAGCCCAGACGGAGCTTATCTCGGGGGCCGCAGAGTTGAAGTCTTCGCCTCTCCTGGACGTCGCGATGGTCAGGTCCCACTCGGGGCTAAGCGCGAGTTCGCATAGCCTGTAGTTGCTACCCCGGAGGTCGTATCCCCAGTATGTGCTGAGCCTGCTCTTCCTCGCCGGTCTTCCCTTGAGGCTTGGCTCCCTCTCAACGATCTGCACGGTGACCCGGCTTCCTCGGCTCGGCGCCCGCCCCTCTACCTCCATGAGGCTGTCCAGGCCGATGTCAACCATGTAGCCGCCGTCGATAATGTTGGTCACCACACCCTCACGGGCCTCCCCCACCGCCACTTTCTCCGCAAGGTCCTCGAGGGGGTGGTGGGGGGTCCGCAGCGGGGGTAGAACTCCTGCGTACCTGAGCTCTAGCCGCCTGTCGAAGAGGCGCTTCCTGAGGTACTGGGGGGTCTCCATGTAACCCAGAATGTACTTCATGAGAGTGCTCTCGTCTGGCTGGTCGGGGTAGACTATGATCTCCTCGACCCGGTAGATGGCGGCGGCGCGGCCCACACGGCCCAGCGCCTCGGTTTTGTCCCTGAGGTGCCTGTGCTCGGAGACCATCGAGGCCGGTATGGCTATCGATAACCTGTTTCTCCTCCTAGCAGCCAACGCTTCACCGCTCCCTGTGCCTGGACCAGCTCTTCCAGCCCGTCTTCACGAAGCGTTCCCTGTGCTCCATGTCATCGTGCACCCACTCAAGGAACCCGTCGAAGCTCCTCATCCCCGCGATCTCCCTGCGGCTCCCGACTCCTAGCCTGACGAGGCTCTCGATGAAGGATTTCTCCGCAAGCTCCTGTGTCGCCCCGGTAATCTTAACCTCTTTAATCTTGTAGCCCAGCTCCTTGAGGGTCTCTTTGGCCGAGTTGAAGACGTACCCAGTGCAAATCCGGAGAAGTTCATCATGCTCTACGCCCAGCTCTTCTAGGCCTTCGAGCAGTATCTGCGTCGCGCAGCGCAGGTACTCCTTGTACTTAAACTCGGGCTCACGGAACAGCTCGAGGGGTATCTCCCCTGTGTGGGAGTCACCCGTCTCGACGCGCCTCATGACTACGACGACCCCACCGATCAGGTCGCCCCAGCCAGAGTCATCCACCTCTACTACCATTATAGACGATAGAAGTAGATCTAGTGATAAATAGGTTGATGGTGCGCCGCCTCCCGGGGGATTCGTTTCCATCTAGGGTGCTTTCAGGGCGTCTATGGAGTCTGTCGTGTTTGGGTCTCTCCCGTACAGCATCCCGAGGTACACTGACGCGAAGTCCCCGATGTAGAGAGCCGAGATCATCCTAGCCAGCCTCCCTTCCCCCATGGCCTCTACCACAACCACTCGGCCATAGCGTTCAGCCACCAGCTCGGTGAACCTATCTATCTTCGCCGACATGGCCTCTTCCTCCAGAGGGTCCCTGACTATTACCGCGCATACCTTCTCCAGCAGCTCAGGGGAGGCCTCGCGCGCCATAACTCGGTTATGGAACGCCTCGGGGAAGAACGCGGCGGATGCCGGGCTTTTGCTGTTCTCGTTGATCTGTGTGCTGTACCTGTAGGCCACACCCTTGTAGAGGCTGGAACCGTAGAAGTGGGGCGTGTAGCCCATGATGCTCTCGGCCAGCGACTTACCTGGGTTCGAGTCGGTGGGGGCCTCTGGGCCCATATCCAAGCTGAGGCTCTTGGCGACCTCTATTGCCTCCTCGACCTCGCCCCAAGTCGCGTCGTCGAGTAAACCAAGCTTCCTTGTGACAGCGGCGAGTCCGAAGAACTGAAACGCTATGGCCGCCCGGGGTTTGTAGCCCTTGGGAAACCTTAGGCGCGGGATCTTTCTCAGTGACGCGCTTCGGCTTAGCGTGCCGCCCGAACAGAAACACACCAGGGGACACCCTATGTCTATCGCCTGATGGTACTGGCTCAGAGTCTCCTCAGTGTTCCCGGAGTAGCTCACGACGTAGACCAAGGTGCTCTCATCGACCCAGGCAGGAAGACGTCTCTCACGTGAAACGAATATGGGTTTCTTGGAGACGTCTCTTAGCCAGTCTCTTAGAAGGATTCCGCCGACGGCTGATCCGCCCATGCCGGCGACAACCAAGGCATCAAACGTCTTCTTAGATACCCCCCCGAGCTCAAGCTTCTCCGCGTCTCGTACGGCCTTCCACGCGCTAGACGGGAAACGAGTCAAGGCCGACAGCATGTCGTCCCTGTCGTGGCTTTTCAGGTACTCCGGGTCGTCTAGGAGATGCTCCATATCTCTTAATTGAGGAGGATGCAATAAAAAATCAACTAGGGTCCATGAACTCTCGGCTGCAGCTTTCAAGGAAAGAATGTGTGAGGCCTAGGGTCTCCTCCTTCTCTGGGGATACTGTCTCCTGTACTCTCTCTCAGAGAGGTTGTTCTCCGTGTTGATATCTTCTATAGCCACGTTTTTCTTATCGATGTTGCCGTATTTACCTATGTTCAGCCTCAGGCTGCCTCTGAAGGTCCCGGCGTAGCCGTTATCCACCTCCACCACGTCGCCGACGCCGAACCTGTCGATGTTCTCGTCCCAAAGCGTCATGAGGACGGTGCCCGTCTCGTCGCCCACAAGGGCCTCAGCCACCTTGTGTAGCTGCCCGTCGCTGCTGCTGGACACCTCCCTTGCGTCCCCCATCTCCAGTATCTTAGCGACCAAGTTCACCCTCCTGCTATAGGTGGTAAGGTCCTTTATCTTAGTCATATAACCCGACAAGCTCTCTCAGAGAGATAAAAGGAGCCAACGGCTTATCAGTTTTCGCAAACTCCACAGATCCTGCACGCGAGCCAAGCGTAGACCTTTATCGTGTCCAAGAAGTCTCTCACCTTCACGTGGTCCTGCTGGGTGTGGGCGAACCTTTCCTCGCCCGGCCCGAACCCGATGACGGGTAACCCGAGCCGGGAGTACATGCGTCCATCGGTTGCGAAGGTCCAGAGGCTGTGCTTCGGCTTACGGGTGATCTCGGATACCGCGTAAGCCGCCTCCTCCACCACGGGATGCCTGTCCGGGTCCGTGTAGAAACCTGAGAACGTTCTCCCTGCGATCAACGTCGTGGGTATGACCGTCGCCTCGAACTCCGGGTCCCCCGCACTGATCTCGGCAACTATCTCGTTAAGCTCGTCGTATAGGTCCTCTGCCGTGAAGCCTGGGTGGTTCCTGCAGTCCATCCAGAACCGGCAGGACTCGGGGACGATGTTTGACGCCTTGGGGCTGACCTCTATCTGGGTCACCACGAGGCTTGCCCGCCCATAGATGGGGTGACTGGGAAGCCGAAGGGCGAGGTCGTCCCGTATCCTCTGGATCATGTTGATGGCCTTGTATAGGGCGTTTACGCCTCTCTCCGGTGCGCTGGCGTGGCAGCTCCGACCCTTGACGACCACCCCGAACTTCATAGAGCCTCTGTGGCCGAGGGCTAGCTCCATGTTCGTCGCCTCCCCGATGAGAACCACGTCCCCGAGGAACTGGCTGTCTACGATGGTGGAAACGGTTCCTGCGCCGCCCACCTCCTCCTGGGCCACCGCCGCGACCCTGTAGTCCCCCTCGAGCCTCACCCCCAGCTCCTTCAGCGCTCTGCCGGCTAGTACCATGGCCGCGACCGCCGCCTTCATGTCGCACGCGGCTCTACCATACACGACCTGCCCCTCGACCCCGAACTCGGCTCCGTCCATCAACCGCCCCGAGTAGGGGTCAACCATCGCGCCGACGGGAACATGATCAATGTGTCCATTAAGCAGCAGGCTTCTACCTCCCCCCGACCCGATTATAGCCCCCAAGGCGTCATGTTTTTCGTCCACATAGGATTCATCGAAGCCGTACTCCCTCATCTTCTCAGCCAGGAACTTGGCCTCCCGCTTCTCCTCGAAGCTCGGGCTAGGTATCGATATGACCTCCTGGAGGAACTTTATGCACTCTCCCCGGTTCCCCTCGACCCACTCGATAATCGTTTCCATCAAGCTGCGCATAGAGAAGGGAATATGAAAACCGGGTTAAAACAGGTTCTACTCGACGACCGTTATAGCCTCTGTCGGGCACGCAGCCACGCAACCCATGCACGCGATGCACTCGTCATCTGCGGCGACGGCCACCTTGTCACCTTCATCGACGTATACCCCCATGGGGCACGTGGATACACAGATTTTACAGTTCACACATCTATCCTCATCAATAGTAACTTGAGGCATATAATCACGCTAATCAGTCAAGGAAGCGGAGCCGTGTATTAATTTTACCCATGAAGCGTCATTTTTTGGGGTAAGATTATCTATGTGTTATACGTTGAATAATAAACATACTCGGAGGAACAGAGTTGAGTAAGATTCACAGGTATCTGCCGAACAGCGTTCCCGAGATAAAGGAGAAGATGATGGACGAAATAGGAGTCGCGTCCATCGCAGACCTCTACTCCGACGTCCCGGACGAACTCGTGTACAAAGGAACCCTGGAGATCCCGGGGCCCAGCACAGAGGCGGAGGTGAAAGCCCACGTCTCAGGTCTTCTCGAGGAGAACACCACTCTGAAGTGTCCCCCCTTCATGGGAGGCGGCGTCTGGCCCCACTATGTCCCAAGCGTCGTGGATGAGGTCGTTCACCGCGCCGAGTTCCTGACCAGCTATACGCCTTACCAGCCCGAGATAAGCCAAGGCATACTTCAGAGCATCTTCGAGTACCAGAGCCTGGTAGGTGAACTAGTCGGCATGGACGTCGTGAACAGCAGCCTCTACGACTGGAGTACCGCCGTGGGTGAGGCCGCGCTCATGTCAAGCAGGATAACGAGGAAGACCAAGGTCCTCGTACCCGATCTGATGAGCCCCTATAGATACTCTGTCCTCAAGACATACGTCGAGCCGGCCGGGCTCAGCTTAGAGAAGGTTGACCACGACGAGATCACCGGTCTCATGGACTTGGAGGACCTGAAAGACAAGGTCGACAAGGAGACTGCGGTTGTCTATGTTGAGAATCCTTCCTACATGGGGTTCGTAGAGGAGAACGCGGTCGACATCGGCGAGATAGCGCACGACAACAAGGCGTTGTACGTGGTGGGCGTCGACCCCACGAGCCTCGGTGTACTTAAGGCGCCTGGAGACTATGGGGCAGACATGGTCTGCGGCGAAGGCCAACCGCTGGGTAATCACATGAGCTACGGCGGCCCACTCCTCGGCATACTGGCCTGCAAGCACGATAACAGGTATATCCGTCAGATGCCGGGCCGCATAATCGGCATAACGGAGACCGTGAAGGATCAGAGGCGCGCATACGTTATGACGCTTCAGACACGTGAACAGCACATCAGACGCGAGAAGGCCACGAGCAACATATGTAGCAACCAGGCGCTGTGCGCCGTCGCCGCGGGCGTCTACATGAGCCTCATGGGCCCCACCGGGATGAAGGAGCTTGGTGAGACTATCATGAGTAGAGCGAGGTACGCTCAGAGGAAGATCGGTGAACTGCCCGGCGTTAGGGCGCCCATATTCAACAGCTTCCACTTCAAGGAGTTCACGGTCAACTTTCAGGACAAGTCTATCAACGATGTAAGCAATGTGCTCAGGGCCAACGGGATGCAGGCTGGCATACCGTTGACGGAGGAGTTCCCCGCTCTAGGTGAGACCAGCTTATTCTGCGTTACAGAGGTACACAGCAAGAAGGACATAGACTCGCTTGTATCTGCTCTGAAGGAGGCGCTGGAGGTATGACGATGAATTTTAGACAGGCAGACTGGGTGGAGCCCCTGATATTCGAGCTCAGCAACAGGGGAAGAATCGGGTATCAGTTCCCCCCGCTTGAGCCGGAGATAAACGGCTCTCTCGACCCCGAGAACCTCATCCCCGAGACACTGCAGCGGAGAGAATCCCCCGAACTTCCAGAGCTATCCGAGATACAGGTGCTGCGGCACTACATGCACCTCAGCCAGATGAACTACGGCGTCAACTCAGGGCTCATATACCCTCTCGGCAGCTGCACAATGAAGTATAACCCAATAATCAACGAGGTTTTGGCGTCCCACCCCAAGATAACCGGGCTTCACCCCATGCAAGAAGACGAGACGGTGCAAGGCATACTCAGGCTCCTCCACACCCTCAAGGGGTATTTCCTAGATATCACGGGCATGGACAATGCCACGCTGCAGCCGGCCGCGGGCGCCCACGGGGAGTGGACCGGTATTATGCTCATGAGGCAGCACCATAAGGAGAATGGGGAGCTGGAGAAGCGTAACGAGATCATCATCCCTGATAGCGCCCACGGCACGAACCCAGCCAGCGCGAACATGGCGGGCTATAAGACCGTGGAGATACAGAGCAACGACTCGGGGACGGTGGACCTCGACGCTTTGAAGGCTGCGGCTGGACCACAGACGGCCGGGCTCATGCTAACCAACCCCAACACACTGGGGGTATTCGAGAACGAGATAGCCGAGATAAGCGGCATAGTCCACGACGCGGGTGGCCTTATGTACTACGACGGCGCCAACCTGAACGCCATTATGGGCTGGTGCCGGCCAGGCGACATGGGCTTCGACGTCATACACAGCAACCTCCATAAGACGTTCAGCACGCCCCACGGCGGCGGGGGCCCAGGCAGCGGGCCGGTGGGGGTCAAGGACTTCCTCGCCGGGTACCTCCCGGTGCCGGGCATCGTGGAGGACGGCGGCGTCTACAGGCTCGACTGGGACAAGCCCAAGTCCATAGGCAAGGTGCACGGGTTCCACGGAAACGTGAACGTTGCCCTCAAGGCGTACGCTTACATGGTCACGATGGGCGGCGAGGGGCTGAAGGAGTCGGCCGAGCTCTCCGTCCTGAACGCGAACTACGTGAGCCGTAAGCTGAAGGACCTGAAGGGGTACGAGCTGACCTACGACCCCGAGAAGCCGAGGAAGCACGAGGCGGTTCTCAGCGCAGGCCCGATGCTGAAGGACACGGGGGTCAGCGCGCTGTACGTGAGCAAGAAGCTCCTCGACTACGGGCTGCACTCGCCCACCACCTATTTCCCTCTGATCGTGCCCGAGGCCCTGATGATCGAGCCCACCGAGTCCGAGCCCGTCGAGTCGCTGGACGCGTTCATAGAGGCCATGACAGAGATCAACGGGCTAGCGTACGAGAACCCCGTGGAGGTGCTTTCTGCTCCGCATAAAACCGCAGTGACCAAGCTGGACGAGGTGAAGGCGGCCCACCCGAAGACCATATGCCTCAGCTGGCGCAGGTTCTGCCAGATCATGTCGGAGGAGTAGGTCACCTTTTTATATCCTCACCTCGTTTATCCGTGACTAGGTAACCACACGATGCTAAGCCAGATCGCCGTTGACTTCAGCTCATTCGCGTCCCCGCCGAACGCCACATTCGCCATAATGGGTATAGCACTCGCCCTGGGTACGGCCACCAGCTTCATCGGGGTGCGGAGCATGGATCTCGAGGCGTATAGGAAGATCACCATCGAGAGCTCCAAGATAAGGAAGGAGCTCATGGACGCCACGAGGAGCGGCAACCAGAGGAGGATGGCCAAGGCTCAGAAGCGTCAGCAGGACCTGATGGCCCAGCAGAGCAAGATAAGCATGGATAGGATGAGGTCGAGTCTCTTCTTCACCATCCCCCTCCTGTTTCTCTGGCGTCCGCTGAGCGAGTTCTTCTCGGGCACCGTCATCGCTTACTTCCCGTTCAGCTTCCCGTGGATCCCCATGGAGTTCAAGTTCATCCAGTGGTACATCCTCTGTAGCATAAGCTTCAACATCGTGCTGAACAGGGTGTTTGGCTTGAGCTTCGAGATCGACCCAGAGGACTAGGCATTGAGCGGGCGTGACCTCGTCATCACCGTGGCGGGCCCCCACGGCTCGGGGCGCAGCACCCAGGCCAGGTTCATTGCGGACTCCTATGGTCTGCGCTACATATCGGCTGGAATGGTGTTCCGTGAGCGCGCGGAAGAGCTGGGCCTGTCCCTGGAGGAGATGTCCAGGAAGGTCGCTGTGGACCGGGGTTTTGACAACTACTTGGACGCTAGAACCAAGGAGGAGTCCCGGAGAGGGGGGGTCGTCATCGACGCCACACTTTCTGGCTGGATGGCTGAGGACCCTGATCTAAAGATTCACCTAAGCTGCCCGTTGGAGAAGAGGGTGCGCCGCATCGCGGAGCGTGAGGGTCGCGAGCTGGCTGAGGTTGACAGGGAGACCTGTTTCAGGGAGGAGAACGAGCTTAGGCGGTTCAGGGAGCTGTACGGCGTGGACATTGAGGATCTCAGTGTTTATGATCTGGTGGTGAACACGGGGCTCTTTGACGCCGACGGCGTCGCGCGAATCCTTAAAAACGTCATAGATGAATACCTGAAATGCAGGTGATTGCGTTGTCTGCTTTCGATGTGGGGCGGGTCTGCGTTAAGCTCAAGGGACGCGAGAAGGGATCTGAGTGTGTGGTTGTCGATGTGATCGACAGGAACTACGTGGTGATAGCGGGCCCGGGCGTCAAGAGGAGGAGGGTTAACATGCATCACCTGAGGCCTCTGGACAGATCCGTCGACATCGGTAGGGACGCCTCTGATGAGGAGGTGGCGGCGGCCCTCGGCGGCTGAGTCTTCTAGTATATGGGTGTCAGGGTAAGGGACGGGTATCCTTCTGAGTTGTCCTGCTCAAGCGCGTACAGTGGCGTCTGGGGCTTTACGCCGTTCATCAGCATGACGCCTCTCTGGTTGTGTATCCTCAGGTGTGTGTGGGCCAAGTTGGATGCGTGCTGCGTGGTGGCTTCCTCTCCGGGCCTCGAGAGTAGAACCAGCAGGCCTCCTGTGTTGCGGGTGTGCATTGACTCCGTGTCGAGGAAGCCCCTGCTCTGCGCCTCGGGCCAGGTCTTGCTGAGGCGGTCTGCGTAGACTATCTTCAGTATGGGCTGCCCCGTCTCGCGGTGGAGCCTGCTGGCTTCCTCCCTCCATATCCTCTGGCTCATCTTTATATCGGCCGGGTCTAGACTGAGGTTCACGGGAGTCTCCTCCTCGGGCAGCGTGGTGGCTATCCTGAGCAGATTCTGATGCTCCTCGGCGGTTACTCCGTACTGGTGATCGAAATCTGTTACCCTTTTCACGCTCTCACCGCTCGGCGGCAGGAAGAGGACGCCTCTCTGGCTGGTTATGAAGCTGGCCCGAAGGGGCCCTACCATTAGAGCGGGCACGATGGGGGCTATGTCCGGTCCCAGCTCGAGGAACACGGTGTCGCCTTTCCTGTAGGCGCCTGTTATCTCGTCTAGCTGCTGGTTCCCTGTGTGGTAGTGTTCGTCTTGGTCGTGGTGGGAGGCATACCTGCTGGGGTGTCCGACTGGCTTGTTCTGGAATAGCGGTAGCACGCGGAACCCTCTGTGTAGCGTGAATGCGTGTAGCGGCCGCTCTATGAGGGTGCCTCTCATCTTCACTAATTCCAGTTCTCTGAACACGCTGCCGTTCAGGATCTTTCTCCGTAGAGCTATGATGCCGTCTGCCACGAACTCCTCTACTCCGAGCCCGATCTTCTTTGAGCCTGTGGGTATCTCGGTGACTAGGAGGGTTGTGCAGTAGGTCTGTGCCAGTATCTTGCTGAGTATGTGAAGGGTGACGCGGGCGTCTATGGTCTCTCTGAACGCGTTGCTTAGTGCGGTGAAGCTGTCTATCACGAGCCTCTTGGATTGGGTTTCCTCCAGGTGGCTCGTGATCATCTCTACCAAGACGTCGAGGCCCTCCTCTTTCACTGTGACTAGGTCCATCACCTCCAGTCTTCTCCAAGTGTCCTCGGCCGTGAGGTCCCTGCCCACCCGCGCCATGTACTCGAGGAAGCTGTGCCTCCCTTCGCTAAGGCTAACGTATAGACAGTTCTCTCCCTGCGTTGCCCCGCGGTAGAGGAACTCTCCGCTCAGCAGGGTTTTCCCTGTGCCGGGGTTGCCTGCTATGAGGGTCATGCTTCCCCTTGGGAGGCCGCCTTGCAGCGCCTTGTCTAGCCAGGTTATCCCTGTCTCTACTCTTTGGTTATTCATCTTTCAGTGCTCCTGGGTTCGACCTTAGTTCGTGGTAGAGCGCCTTTGAGATGGCTCTTTTTACTAGTTCAGCGCTGCTTCCCATGGAATCCTGCAACGCGTCGATCACGTTGCCGTACTTGAGTGGCCCGGGTTTCTCTGAGATGCTCTCTGCTACGAGCGCTGCCCCCGTCTTTCCCATGTATTCCTCGAGGACTTTCTGAGTTATCATTTCGAGTAGCGCCGAGCCTTCTTCTAGCTTTGTGAACAGGATGTGGTCCTTGGGGGACGTCTTTTGCATGAACCTGCGCTCGGTGAGATTGACTAGTTCTTCGATTCGGCAAGCGCATATGTGTAGGTTGGTCTGGGTGAGCCGGAGCTTGTCGTTGCCGGGTAACTGTATTAATAGTATCTTCGAGCCGTTCTCGAGCTGGTTCAGTATATCTTCGAGCCTGTTGTCTTCTGAATGGAGGGACAATAGGTGCCTCCTAGAGGTTTAACGCTTTTAGGAGCATCTCCTTGTGGCCGTTCACCAGTAGGAGGCAGATGAGGCCCAGGAGCTCTGTATCGTCTGCGAATATGGCTGACTCGAAGGGATTCTCTGACCCCCTGGAAGCAAGCTTCGCCAGTATGAACCGTTTGTTGTCGCTGTTGATGAATAGTATAGGCGTGTTGACCTCAACCTTCTTCACTTGGTATATGTAGCTGAGCTCTCTGGCCAGTGGGTTCACCCGGGGGTCGAGTGGGCTGTATAGTTTTATCTCGACGCCGTTCTCCAGCATATCGTCCAGTAGCCTGTGGGCGGCGTTGAACAGTATCTCGAGTCCGTCGTCGGTGGTTACGATAGTGAGCGACTCTTCGCTTTGTCGGATAAGCTGGTTGCATTTGCCTTTGATATCTAGGTTTTCGTCGAGGTACCAAACTAGCTTCTTTTTTGGCCCCGTGTCTTCCTTGTGTTTCTCGTGTATGGTTTCCAGGTGCTTTATGATGGAGTCGAAGTCTGTGGCCTTCTCCTTGGTTATGTTGAGTATTGTCTTGAATGATTCCCCCGGGTGGCTTGGGGCGAACTGCTTTGGGGTTCCGGGTATCTCGACTACTAGGCCGTAGTCTATGAGTTTCTTTAGTGTGCCGTATACCTTGGTTCTGGGTACGTCGCAGTTGAGGCTTAGTTTTCTGGCTCCTGCTGTGCCTAGGTTGATGAGGCTTAGGTAGACTTTTGATTCGTATTCGCTGAGGCCGATATATTCGACTATCTTCGGCCATATTGATATTATGTCGCTGTACTTTTTCTTGTTTTTAAACCGTGACCTTTTGTTACGGTTGTACAAGTTAGGTCGTTCCCGGTGGGTTGTTTGGTGGTCGTTATTTGTAGTTGATGTCCCCTCTCTTCTTTTCTTCCTAGATACACCCTTGGGTCTTGGTCGTTCCTCGCTGAACTTCAAGCAGTTCACCGAACAAGGTGTAACTGGGTCCTACCCTTCGATGTTAGCAACTCTGAAATTGGATATCTGGATGTTAGGCATAATTCAAGAAATTATGAAAAAATAGATAAAAAGTTAGTATTTAGTGAATACTTCCATCATCGCGCCGACTGCAACCCCCAGTTCGTCTACGTGACCCATCTCGGCCAGTGACATCTCCATGGCGCCCAGCGTCGCAACGAGATCGTTCATAGTATCGTTGCCCATGTGGCCTACTCGAACCGTCTTTCCTCCCAGCTTGCCTAGGCCACCGGCTATGATCACCCCATACCTCTGGAACATGGTGCTCCTCATCTTCGCATCGTCCACCTCTTCAGGCACCCTAGGCACCGTGAGGGTGTAGGCGTTGTGTCCTTCCGCGGGGAAGCTCCCCCACCCCAGCGCCTTTATGCCTGCCTGGAAGCCTTTACTGAAGACCTCGTGGCGCCTCCACCTCTTCTCGAGACCCTCCTCGAATATAATCCTCAGCGACTCGAGCATGCCTAGCACGAGGCCTGTTGCGGGCGTGGCGAAGTAGCCCTTGGGGTTGTCCATTATGGGCTTCCAACGCTTGAGGTTGACGTAGTAGTCGCTAGGCGGGCTCCCACGTTTCTCGACTGCCTGCCACGCCTCGTCGTTGAGGCAGAACATGCTGATGCCGGGTGGGGCCCCGAGGGCCTTCTGGCTCCCGGTGAGGCAGTAGTCGATGTTCCACTCGTCCATCTTGAGGGGCATGCCGCCGAGGCCGCAGACGCTGTCGACTATGTACAGTGCGTCGGTGTTCCTCCTCAGCTCTCCTATCTTCTCGAGGGGGTTGGCTATGCCTGTGCTTGTGTCTACGTGCTCCACTGTGAAGAGCTTGTAGTCGTTGCTGCCCAGCTTCTCCTTGACCAGCTTGACGTCCACGGGTTCGCCCCACTGGAACCTGACGCGGTCCACCTCTCCGCTGTGGGTCTCCACTATCTCCTCCCACTTCTCGCCGAAGTAGCCGTTCTCGACGCAGAGCACCTTGTCACCCTTCTCCATGAGGTTTGCTATGGCAGCCTCCATGCCGAGGGTGCCGCTGCCCGCGAGGAGGAAAGGGGTGCCCTGGGTTACGAACAGCTTCTTTTGAAGTGTCAGTGCCTCGGCGTAGCCTTCGACAAACTCGTTGCTGACGTGGCTGAGGACAGGCTTGGCTAACGCCCTGAGGACCCTGGGCGAGACTATCGTGGGGCCGGGGATCATCAGTAGCTCCCGTTCGTTCTTCAATTAATCACCGCATTGAAGAAGAGGCGAGGATAATTAACGTTATCGAAAAGCGTTGAAAAAGAGGGAAAACTTTCCCAATATGTTTTTATTTAGTTAGCCTGCCCTTATTTGCGGTGCGTTTGGTGTCGGGTGACTATAAAATTCTGGCTTAGACGGTCACTGGGCACTGTGTATAAAGTTTATTGTCGCGAGGAAAGTTTTGGAGGGAGCTAGCATGAGCTATAAGCCGTTGGACAGCAAGGTGGAGATACCAGAGCTTGAGCACGAGGTCCAGAGTTTCTGGAGGAAAACGAATGCCTACGGGAAGAGGGTAGAGATCCAGGAGTCGGAGGATCGGCCCCGCTGGAGCTTCATCGACGGCCCCATCACGGCCAACAACCCAATGGGGGTCCACCACGCCTG
>CAYFYM010000015.1:0-7609 GCA_964347405.1 uncultured Candidatus Bathyarchaeia archaeon
TATACACTGGATTCAAGTCCAGAGGTAAGTCTGGGAGACGAATTAAACGTATTAGTGCTAAAAGGAAAAGGAGATAGCATTATCAGCCGGATGAAAGACGGCAGAGTCATATTATTCAACAGGGAGAACGTTTTATTCAACGAGCTCGAGCCTGGGATGATGGTACAGGCCAAGGTGAGCTTCATAGCCCAAAACTACATAATAGTAGACCCCATCTCCCCGCCGGAGAGCGGGGTAGAGGCGATAAAGCTAGGTTTAAAGATGGTCTCAGACACAGAGAACTGGGAAAACGCGGTCATGTCCAACGCTTTGCTACACATAATAGAGCTGCTGGAAGAACAAGTCTAGACCCAGAGCATCTTTCTAAAATTATTTCATTTTAAACACGATTCTGACGAAAGAGCCGAGAAACACGAGGCCTTCACGGAGGCTGAACTTGCTTTCACCGTCCGCCCTCTCGTAAAAAGTAATGGGGACCTCGCAGACACGGCGGCCCCTCTTCACCGTCTTGTAGAGGCTCTCGAACTGGAAGTCCCACTTGTCGCAGTGGACGTCAGGCATCACGTCCTCCCAGAGCGCCCTCCGGTACACCCTGAGCCCGCTAGTCCAGTCAAATATCCCTCCACCGGTGACTAGCCGGATGACGCCGTTCGTCAAGACGCTCAGGGAATCCCTCCAGATGGACCTGCCCTCGATGCGCCCTCCGTCGATCAGCCTACTCCCGATGACCAGGTCCGCCTCCTCCGCGGCTTTCAGCATCTCCGGGAGATAACCGGGGTCATGGCTCAGGTCGCTGTCCATCGACACAATGTAGTCGCCCGAGCATAGACAGAAGCCCTCCTTGTATGCGGTGCCAAGCCCCATCTTCGAGCCTCTGTGCAGCACCTTGACGTTACGGTGAGCTTCCGCCAGAGAGTCGGCGACGACGCCACTCCCATCAGGGCTGTTGTCGTCGACTATTATTATTTCGTGGGGGATGTTTCTAAGCGCTTTCTGGATTCTTCTTATGTTTATTCTCAAAGTCTTGATTTCATTATACACTGGGGTAATGACTGAAACCTTTCCATCCATGAGGCCAGCCCGAGTAGCGTTAGAGGCTAAAAAGAATTAAGAATACAGTATCAATGAACTGAATGTTAAAGTTACACCCCAGTGAACTGATACAGATACAAGCCGCATGGGGGGACAGAATGTTCTACAGAACATAACCCGATCACACCCCGGGGAACGGCGTTAAGGATCGCGATAATCCACATGGGCTTCTTCTACAACGGCGGAGGAGAACGCACGGTGCTCAACCAAGCCATCGAACTCGGGAATAGGGGACACAAAGTCGAGGTATTCGCGCCGATAGTAGACGCCGACTGCTTCCCTGAACTCAGAGAAAAGGTGATGCTCACAGAGACCAGCGGCCTGCTGCCACCGAGAATGCCGCTACGGAACGCCATGGGCATGATATACTCCAGCATTCTGGTCCCAACGAGGAGGCTGAGCGGCTTCGACACCATAGTAGCCCACGGCCAGCCAAGCACCTGGATGGCCGTAAACGTGAAGAAGAGGCATGGAACCCCCGTCATCTCGTACCTCCACCAGGTGAACAGGTTCTTCTCACCGAGAGACGTCGACAAGAAGACGGGGTGGACGACCGACAGCAGCCTGCTGACGCTCGAAGCGCTTCACCGGGGAAACCTGTTCTTGAAGAGACTCGACGCCCACAGCGTCAAAAACTCGGACACCGTCCTGACCAACTCCGAGTGGATAAAAAACAAGATCACGCGCTACTACGGTGTCACCCCCCACGTATGCTACCCGGGCGTAGACTCAGCCAAGTTTACAAAACCCAGCGAGAGAAACGGGCCAGCCTACCTGCTCAGCACAAACAGGCATTACCCACAGAAGCGCCTCGACTACCTGCTACTCTGCATGAGAGAGCTCTTGAAAAGCAGCCCCGGCCTCACGTGCTACATCACAGGGGGCTTCACCAGGCACACGAGGTACTTGATGGAAATAGCTGAAGGATACGACCTAACTGGAAACGTGGTTTTCACAGGCAACCTCGCCAACCGTGAACTCGTGAAGCTCTACCAGAACGCGTACATATACACCTTCACGTCGCCCGAGGAGGACTTCGGGCTCGGCCCCATAGAGGCAGCCGCGTGCGGCGTACCCTCAATAGTCTGGGACAACGCGGGTCCAAAAGAGACGGTGATACACGGAGAAACGGGGTTCCGCGCAGCCCCCTACAGCGTCAAAGAGCTGGCCATGTACCACAGGAAACTGCTGGAGGACCCCGATCTACGCGGGGAGATGGGGGAGAAGGCGTACCAGTACTCGATGAAAAAGTTCACCTGGGAAAAACACGTGGACGCCCTAGAGGGTTATTTACTGAAATTATGTTAAAAGAGGCTGCAGGGCACGACTCTCTATTATAGTGGTTGTCCCCTAACCAAGCAAGATTTGTTACATTATTGTTTATTAAATTTAAAAGACGATATCTTTTGGGAAACGCAATGAAAGCAACATCACAACTAGATGTTGGTAAAAAAATAGCAACCACACTAGCAATACTGGTTCTGTTAACGTCTTCAGTGATATCTATAGCGTTCGCGATTACACCGCCCAACATCCCGGGAAACGAGATGTACATGAACGACGAAGGGGTGCTACACTCCGACTCGTTTGTGCTATACCCATACGAAGAGAAGAGCATCAACATAGGTTTCAGCAAGTACGGTGAACTTATAGACGGCGAAACAGGCATCGGACTGGAGTACGACGGCGTGGACGCCTTCGCGAACCCCGCCGTGGCCGAGTGGAAGTGGAGCAACGGCTGGATCATAGAGATACACTACACCGAGCAGAACAAGCTGAGAAGCGTCTGGGCCTACGCCCTGTACTCCGACAACAGCGGCGTCGGCGGCATAGGCGGCGACTGGAAACAGATGCAGCAGTCCAAGGACGGCAGCGCGGCCGGAGACCAGCACGGCGGAAGAAGGACGAGCGGCTACGCCGAGACGGACGACATCCGCCTCATCTACGACGGCCCGAGGAAAGCCATCTACCTCCTAAAGACAACCATCTACGACAAGGACCCGGCAGCGACCGGGAAGTGCCTCGTGGAGATAACCGTCCAACTGGTCTTCAACAAGGTCAAGAAGTACGTCATGGAGATCAAGGACATAAAGCGATGCGACGACAACAAGTTCGACGGACCCTTCCAGATAGAGTTCAGCCAGAGAGGCGAGTGGGACCTAGGCACAGAGGCCAACAACGAGGCGTGGGCCGAGTTCTACGACGGCTTCGAGACAAAGTACTGGAAACACCCCTTCTACTACCCGTGCCCAGAAAGGGAGCCCGTCGAGTTCGACGTGGCCCAGATGATCGACCAGGACGAGACGCTCGTAGGGTTCGCGGCCTTCTGGCCCAACCTCATAAGCAAATGGGTCACAAACGTGGACAGCATCAACCACCTAGGCGGAGACGACATACCCGGAAAGCTAGAGACCATGGAGACCGAGGAAAAGTACATCGACGTACCGACGGCCCTGCCGCCGAACGTGCTGTGGCCCAACTACCTGTGGCTCGACGGCAACTGGCTGGTCATAGACCTCCAGGACGACCTAGTTGAGTACCCGAGGGGGGCCTGCGAGTGGAGCGACGAGCCCTGGGTGTTCAAGATGAACATTCAGGGAGAGTACGTAAAACTCGTGCCAGGCCTACACTTCGAGTGGGACGGGGAAGTCCGCATAAACCCAGACTACTGGGTGCCAGGCGACAAGTTCTGCATAGTGTACAAGAGATGGATGAAGGGCCACGAGGAGCACGTGATAATCCCAGCGGAGTGCAACGAGCTACCCGCCGACGAGGTATCGTACGGCATGCTAGCGGAGCCTAAGGTGCCCTACGTGTTCGCCGAGTGGGACTTCGACCTAGACTACGACCACCCCGAAAACAGCACACAGCAGTTCAGGTGCGTCTCGGTCTACGGCGTCACCGACTACAACAACGCCATAGACCCCGACATGCCGGGAGAGGAAGGCGAGTACAGGATAGACGCGGAGGTAACGTACCAGCTCAACGAGGTCTTCAACCCGTGGGACCTAAAAGACGCGGCCAACAAGGACACTTTCCGATGGGCCCAGAAAGGCACCTACAACGGAGACCCCATACTACTTACGTCTCACCTACTCGACAAGTACGGCAACACGAGAGACTGCCTCGAAGGGGACCATGGCCTGGCGCAGCACCCCAAGTGGGGCTACTACTGCCACGACGACGAGAAGGTGATCCTCTACGACGCGGAAGGCGCGCTACCGGCGCTGCTGCTTGAGAGAGACGTCGACTACGAGATCACGCCCTTCACGGTCACGTTCCTCAACGAGTTCCCCGGCTACGACTACTACAAGGTGCTCTACAGCACGTTCCTGATGAACCCTGACAGCCCGTGGAGCGTCGGCCGATGGGAGTGGATCGTCGTCGGCGAGCCCAGCCTAGCCTCCGACAGCATAGGCACAGGGATGGTCGCAGCCGCGTGGCTCGACTGGAAGAACGTGGAGACCTGGCTGAGCGGCCTGGACGTCGAGGCAGAGGTATACGGGCCAGCCATCCCGTACGTGCTGAGGCCCCTGGACGGCGACTACAGGGACGACCTGGGCAGGCTGCACTTCAAGGACGACTGGAGCACACCCGACGAGTGGGCCGGCGAGGAGATATACCCGTACGCCATCAGCAGCAGCAACGTAATCGTGGTGGGCGGGCCCCTGGTCAACCTGGCGGCAGAGTACTACAACGACTTCACCGACGCCTTCGTGTTCTCGGAGTACGGCGACGGGTTCTACGCGCCCGGATGCTGGTCACGGACCACCCAAGGACCATACTGGGAGGGGATGGACCACGTCATGGCCCCCGACGACGAGCTCTGGTACGATAGCACGGTGGCGGTCCCAGACGACGACGTCGGCTACGCCATAGTGGCCGCGTACAAGGACCTCAACGAGACCAAAGGCTTCATCGTATACGGGTACACGGCCGAGGACACGTACTACGCGTGCCACGCCCTGCGCGGAGGAGGACTGGAGTGGCTTCAGCACGTCCAGGACGGAGTCACCGCGATCGTGCTCAGGATAGACTACGAGGAGCTACACCCGGTGAGGTTCCACGTGGAGGAGGAGCTCGGGCCGTTCACAGAGTGCACGGGAGCGTACACCAACTTCAAGACGAGCCAGTACTACGAAAACTACAACGCGGGCAAACAGATGGTAGAGGAACGCGCGGCCGAGCTGGGCATCTGCTACAAGCTGGTAGACATAGAGAAGTGTGGACAGGTCCACCCAGACCCATAGACACCCAACCCCTTTTTTTCATCAGCAACGTTTTTCAGCGCCCCATAGAGAGTTAAAGGGGTAATCGTTTGTCGAACAAGCAGCTGCTGGTAAGCAAGATAGAGAACGGTATAGTCATCGACCACATCCCCGCCGGGAACGCGTTCCAGGTGCTCAGGCTCCTCAAGCTGCCAGCCGACGCCCGGGCCCTCATCGCCCAGAACGTCGAGAGCGGCAGCATGGGCAGCAAGGACCTCATAAAGATAGAGGGCACCTACCTCACGAGCAGCGAGATAGACGTCATAGCCTTCGTGGCCCCCGACGCCACCCTCAACAATATCAGCGACTGGCAGGTGAAGGAGAAGCGCAGCATCAGCATACCAGGGACCCTGGAGGGCACCTTCAACTGCCCCAACACGCTGTGCCCCACCAACGCCAGGTACGGGGCCCCCAACACCGTGTTCCGCGTCGAGAAGGGCGGCAGGCTCGAGGAGACCAAGCTCCACTGCACACACTGCGGCAGCATCACCTACTACGGAACCATAAGGGACAGCATCCAGAGCGAGAGGTTCAGGATCGAGCGCCGCGGCCTCGTCTCCAAGGGCAAGATAGAGAGCGTGTTCCTGGACGTCCTCATCAAAGGCGGCGCCCTCAGGTTCCCGCCCAGCCCGGACAGGCCCTTCACGCTGAAGAGCGGCCGCCCCAGCCCATACTTCGTCAACCTGGGCGCCCTCACGGACGGCGAGAGCCTCGGCAAGCTCAAGTGGGCGTTCGCCAGCTACATAGCGCTCCTCGTCGAGATGGGCGAGATACCGGACTTCGACTACGTGTTCGGGCCAAGCTACAAGGGCATAAGCCTCGCAGCCCTCACCTGCGAGGGACTCAACGAGCTATACGGCATGGACAAGCGGTACATGTACGACAGGAAGGAGGCCAAGGACTACGGCGACCTCGCCAGCGACCAGGTCCTCGTCGGCGCCGGCTACTTCAAGCCCGGCCAGCGGCTACTCGTAGTAGACGACACCATCACCACGGGCATCACCAAGGTGGAGACCATAGAGAAGCTCAGGATGCTCGGCGACCACGAGGTCGTCGGCCTCGTCATAGCCGTGGACAGGCAGGAACGGCTCGGGGACAGGGACAACGTCATGGACATGAGCGCCGTCCAGTACCTGGAGAGGGAGATGGGGCTCAAGGTCCACAGCATACAGAACATAGAGACCATATACGGATTGATCGAGGACAGCCTCACCCCGGAGATGCGGGGCCTCTGGCTGGACTACTACCGCAGGTACGGCACCGTCAAGCTGGGGTAGCCCCGGTTTTTATTCCCCCGTTCACCCGGGTTCATATGGAGAGCTACGACGCCATAGTGGTGGGCAGCGGAAGCGGCATGATGATAGCCGACGCCGCCGTCAACAGGGGCATGAGCGTCGCCCTCGTCGAGATGGACAGGCTCGGCGGCACATGCCTCAACAGGGGCTGCATACCAAGCAAGATGGTCATATACCCCGCCGACATCGTCAACCAGATAAAACACGCGGAGCGCCTCGGAGTCCACGCCGAGATAACCAGGGTCGACTTCGAGCACATAATGAGGCGCACACGGGAGTTCGTGGAGCATGACAGGCGGCCCATGGAGGAGAACATACCCAGGGTCCGGGGCCTCACGTACATCCCGGAGAGAGGCGAGTTCGTGGACGACTACGCTATGAGGGCCGGCGACGCCATCATCACCGCCCCGAGCATATTCCTCGCCACCGGCAGCAGGCCCCGGATACCAGCCATAAAGGGCCTCGAAGAGGTGCCGTACATCACCAGCAGAACCGTCTGGGAGATGACGCGCAGACCCGAGAGCATGATAATCGTGGGCGGCGGCCTCGTCGCGTGCGAGATGGCCCACTTCTTCAACGCCATGGGCACGGAGGTCACCGTGCTCAGCAGAAGCCCCAGGCTCATCAAGCACGGTGAGCCCATGGTCTCCGAGATACTCCTCACCAGCCTCAGGGAGAGGATGCACGTCGAGGTCGGCGTCGAGGCGACGGAAGCGAAGACGGTCGGCGACGCGGTGGAGGTGTCCGCGGCGGACCGCGGAGGCAACGCCGGGGCCCACCGGGCCGAGAAGCTGTTCATAGCCACGGGGAGGGAAAGCAACGCGGACACGCTCAGCCTGGAGAACACCGGCGTCGAGGTGGACCAACGGGGCTACATAGCGGTGGACGAGAGCTACCGCACCTCCAAGCCCGGGATATACGCGTTCGGCGACGCCATAGGCAGGGCCATGTACA
>CAYFYM010000016.1:0-17088 GCA_964347405.1 uncultured Candidatus Bathyarchaeia archaeon
GCCCGGACGAGGAGGAAGGCGACGCAATCGAGAACGGCTTGAGTGCATCGCCTCCCATGCCGGCAGAGAACGACGGAGACAACCCGAAGCGCTACTCTACATACAGCTCCCTGAACAAAGTCATGGAGGCGGCGACCATAGCCAACATGTACGCAAACAGCAGCCTGATCTCGGGTAGCAGAGACGCCGGCCCCAAGCCCGATAGGACCGCCGCACACGCCTGGATCCCCGGAAGCAGAACGGGGACGCTCACCGGGAAGAAGAGAAACGCCAGCAACAGGTTCTTCCCCTCCGAGTACATGAGGACAGCCGACATCATGGAGCCTATCAGCGCCAGGTCGACGGCCCCGATGAAGAACATCAGGGACAGCGTCCAAACAATAGAGAAGCCAAGGTTCAGGAACAACAGGGACGAAGCCATCAGCGACCACAACACTATGACGAGAATCACGGGCCCGTAGATTATCTTCCCCGCTATGATCACGATGGGGGGGGCAGGGCAGGCTCCTGAGCCCGTCGATGGTGCCACGGTCCACCTCGCGGGCGAAGCTGGTTGTCAACACGAGTATGCTAGCGAAATACAGGATGATCCACAGCGTCGCCGAGACGACGACGGGTTCGAGGGACAGCATGGCCCTCCACGAGAAGCTGCTGATAATCACGGACGAGACGGTGAAGGCGACGATAGAGAGCAGCTCATGCGGCCTCCTCAGCTCCACCATGACGTCCTTCCTCGCCAGCCTCATAGCCATCTCCAGCTGACTACCAGAGATCATGCAACCGCGCCCCCCTCGACGAGCCCCCCGCGCAGGCGCACGGTCCTGTCGCAGAGGCCGCGAACCCTCTCAGGCGTATGCGATGAAAGTATGATCGTCCTCCCCTTCATCTCCCCCAAATACCGGGCGAGGGCCTCGGACGTCTCCCCGTCCAGGCCCGAGAAGAACTCGTCCAACAGCAGCAGACTCGGTTCACCCAGCAGCGCCCGAGAGATGTCCCCCCTCTTCCTCAAGCCGTAGGAGAGGTGGCCCGCCTTGACGCCGCTCCACCTCTCCAGACCGGTGACGCTGATCACCTTGACGACTTCATCGTGATCCGAGCCGAGGAAAGACCCGTAGAACATCAGGTTCTCCTCCAGCGTCAGCTCGTCGTAGAGGAAGCTCCTGTGGCCGACGACGCCCACCCTCTTCTTGATCTCCTCCCTCTCCTCGACGGCGTCGTAGCCGAGAACCTTGACGGAGCCCGACGAGGGCGCCATCTGGGTGGCGACTATCTTCAACAGCGTGCTCTTGCCCGCCCCGTTGGGGCCCAGGAGGCTCACCTTCTCCCCGGCCGCGAAGTCCAGGGTGACCCCCTTCAGCGCCTTTATGTGCCCGAAGTCTTTGGTGACTTCGCGGAGCTCTACGATCGGTGACACGGTGGCTTCACGCCTAGTTCTTCTTCCATAGCATGGTATACAAGAGGTACACGACGCCCAGCGCCGCCACGGCCATGCCCGCGAGGAACACGTGAGACGCGCCCTGCTGATCATCGCCCTCGTACTTGGACGGGCACTTCACGAGGAGGCTCGAGGTCTCGATGACCCCCGTGTCGGACAGCGAGCCGACGACGACTACTTCGCTTCCCTGCTCGAGGTTCTGCGGGGGAGCCCCGGTGTAGTGAACCTCTATCTCGGACTCCCCGTCGGTTATCAGGAAGCTCATGTTTCCCTCGTCGCTCCTCTCCAGCGACTCGGGTATTATCTCGCCGATGACCTGCATGTTTTTCCCGTGGTACTGCTCGGCGTTGGCAATCACGTCCGTGACGGAGACGTAGGGGTTAACGTAGTTGGACACGCTGTCGTAAGCAAGCCCCACGCTCAGAGCTAACAGTATAACGACGATCACGTGGTTTTTCTGTAGCTTCAACTCTGTTCCTCTGTCGTATCCAGTTTTTCATCGAGCTCTGCGCTGGACCTCGTAACCCACGCTAGATATCCCAGCGTCGTGATCCAGTACAACGCGAAGACAAGAACCACATCCGTTGGCATCAACGTCCCTCCAGTACCATGCTGTCGACGACGTAGATCTTCAGCCTACGCTCGTATGTCTTCTTTAGTAGATACCCGAATATGAATAGACCTGCGACTATGTTCATCACGAGCGCCTGGACCATGCTGGACGTCAAACCCAGGCCCCCGCCCTCGCCCAGTCTGGGGTGTAGAGACGGCCACAGTATGAACGAGAGATAGCTCAACGGGACGGTCAGGAACGCCAGCACGTTGAAAACGGCGGCGGACGAGGCTCTCCTCTCGGGGTTCTCTATGGACATGCGTAGCAGGAAGTACCCCAGGTAGGCGAACCATAGTATGAGGGTGGTCGTCTCCCTGGGGTCCCAGTTCCAGTACACCCCCCAGGTCGCGTTCGCCCAGATGGCGCCGCCGATGAGCGTCACCAGGCCATACACTATTCCCAGGAGCGCCGCGGACTCTGACAGGGCGTCGTAGTTTATGTTCTTGGTTCTGATGTAGAGCAAGCCGGTGACCACCGAGACCAGCAGCGCCACGTAGCACATTATCGCCGGTGGCAGATGGAAATAGAATATCCTCACGAGCTCCCCCATCTCCACGTCCGCTGGGGTGAGGAAGAGAGCGTAGTAAGACGCGATGACGCTTACCAACCCAGTTATGGCTAGATACATGTCTTCACGGAATTTCATGTTTGCACATACAAACACAAGGTAGTATTTAAAATCTGTAAAAAGGTGGGCTTTAAAAGAGATCATTTCGTTAACAACGGCATGGTGTTTGCGGACGTTTTCATACTGGCATCGGCCTTCATAGTTGCCCTGGATATCAGCAACCTACGAGGAAAGAAAGAGACATGGTTCATCGACCCCCGCGTCCCCACGGCCATTATCTCCTGCGTCCTTGTCTCCCTGAGCTACGTATACCTGGCCTGGGCTTTCGTCTCTAACAACTTCGTCGTCGAGGAGGTTTTCCTGTACAGCTCCTCGGGCCTCGGCTGGGCCGAGAGACTGTACGCGTCCTGGGCTAGCAGCGGAGGGTCATGGGTGTTCCTGTCCTTCCTCTTCGCCGTAGGGTACGCTGTAATAAGGATGAGTCAAGGCGAGGGCGAAGACAACCACAAGATATACCAGTTTCTAGACATCGTCTTCCTGTTCATCATCCTCGTCGTGCTCATACAGAGCCCGTTTAAGACCTCGGCTCAGGCCCCCATCGAGGGTAGGGGCCTGAACCCGCTGCTGAAGACTCCCTGGATGCTAATCCACCCGCCAATCGTTTTCATCGGATACGTGCTGGCATGGTTCAGCCTGGCGTTCACCTTCGGGTCGGCGGAGTCGTCGCCCAGGTTGACTAGGCTGTTGGCCTCCGTCTCGTGGCTCTTCCTCACCCTTGGTATAGCCATCGGCGGGCTTTGGGCCTACGAGGTGCTCGGCTGGGGCGGGTTCTGGGCCTGGGACCCCGTGGAGACCTCGTCCCTCGTCCCATGGCTCACACTCACGGCGTATTTCCACCTCGTGCCGCAGCTCACCGGGAGGAAGTCGACCTCAAAGGACACCATGCTCATGGTCACGACGGCTTTGATCATACTGGCCTCGGCGATAACCAGGGGCGGGCTGACTGTCTCGGTCCACGCGTTCGGCAGCTCACCGATAGGCTACGTGCTCCTCGCGTTGATGATCGTCGTCGTGGCGTACTTCGTCGCGGGTAAACGCCGTAGAGGCTACCCGCTGTTCGAGTTCGACGCCGACATGGACACCGTCTACAACGCGTCGATGTCAATAGGCTTCATCTCACTCATCATGATAAGCATGGTGTCTCTCTGGGGCATACTGTTCCCCATATTCAACAGCGGCATCACGGGAAACGAGATATCCATAGACCCCGCCTTCTTCAACAAGTGGACCTACCCCTTCACGCTTCTCTTCATGTCATCGCTCATAGGATGCCACCTCCACGAGAGGCTCACGTTGAAGACATACACAGGCGTCCTGGGGGGCGCTCTGGCCCTCGGCGTAGCCTCGGCCCTAATGGGATACCCCACCGGCAACATGCTCGCCAACCTGGGGATACCCATGACGTTTATCGCGTTGCTGGCGGTGGGCTATAACCTTGTCAACGGTTTATCTAGGAAGGCTTCAGCGCTTCTCGTGGGCAGAAGGCTGATACACCTCGGAGTCGTGCTCATCATGGCGGGGATACTGCTGGGCCAGACGAGTGTGACCGAGTACGGTGACCTGACAGCTGTCCCCGGTACCAGCATCGACCTTGGTGAAATCAAACTCGAGTTCGGGCAGTTCACGATAATAGATCCGTTCGGTGAGATCCTTGTCCAGTCTAACCCGCTGCAACTGGGCGCCGAGGCCGCCGGTCTCTCGATCCCTGTCACGGTCAGACGGGGCTCATCGCAGAGCACAAAGGACGTTCACATCATGCTCTACACGTTGCACGGAGTGGTGTCCAGGCCAACCATCGTACGGACGGCGGGCTACGACGTCTACCTGGTTCTACACCAGTCCCAGACGGTTTACAGGTCGCTGAGCCACATACTCTCAGGCATACCCTTCGCTCCATCGGAGTTCGTGATAAACGTCTCAAGGTTCCCGCTTATGAACCTCATATGGCTGGGGACGCTGTTCATGTGCGTAGGGATAATCGCCCCTATAGCGGTGATCAGGGAGAAAAAAGGTTAAAAGACGACAAATATCTCGGCTTTTTAACCTGTGAACGAGTGGCAGGCGGCGCAGTTAACCTGCTCGTAGTGTTCTTCCTTGTCTGTGTGACAGGACTCGCATGTTTCTCTGACCCCTGCGTCGCTGTGGGGGATGTGGCAGGACGTACATTCGACGTGCCCTTCATCCGTGTGAAGCCCGCCTCCTTCGCCGTGGCACTGGGTGCAGTCGGGGAACGGCTCCTCCTCGTGGGGGTTGTGGCATTTGACGCACGCCGTATGGGTGTGCACGTCAGCCGGGAACGAAACGCCCGTCATGTTCCGCTCCTCGTGGCATTGAAGGCACACGTTGGTTGGCGGGAATAGGTCATGATCCACTGCAGTGAACTGGTGGCAAGAGACGCAGTGAGTGCCCATCAACTCCTCGACGTAGGTTTTCTCCTCTTCGTGACATTCAACGCACGTCTGCTCCGGTGGCTCAAACACGTGCAGCCTCAGTCCATGGCAGTCTATGCAATCGGCGTGGTCAGCGTCTTTGTAGAAGTGGACCTTGTGGCCCGCCGTGTTCACCACCTGAAGCCATTGAGGATCGTTGCTGGCGTGGCAGTGTTCACACTGGGAGTTGTCGATCTCAGTCGGTTTGGTGACGTCCTCCGGGTTTTGTGTGATGACCTCGACGACGTGACCTATGCTTTCGATCATGTCGGTCTCGTGGCATTCGTGGCAGGTCAAGTCGTGCATGGCGCTCACGGACCACGCGTCATACGCTTCATTCATCAGGTGACAGGTGGTGCAGAACCTGGGGTTGTTTTGAGTGTAGTCGTATATGAATACCGAAGGTACTACTATGATTACCAGCGCAAGGAGTAGCAGGGTTTTATTTCTCCGAGTCATCTCAGGGAACTTCATTAAACCACCGTGAATCTTAATGAGATTTCAGTCTAAGCTAATAATGTTTATGATAACTTTGTAAAAGCTAGGAATGGATTCGCTTCAGAATTATGAAAATAATCTAAAAAGTGTTCCAATATGGAAATACCTTCAATCAAGGATTCAAATATAGGTGACACAAGATCCTCGACCTAACCTGAGGTTAACTCCCAGGGTACCGAGAAAAGCGTGACACACCGTTTATCTTAGGGCATCCTATCCGCTATTGTCCTTAGATAACAGCTTGTTCACGACGTGATCACGTGTTTTTAATATAAATGACGGTAACGGAAACCATGTACTTTTTTACATTTTGTAAAGACAATGATATTTTTCTTTACATTTAGTTAATATTCGCGTCGTTTAGTAGTATGAGTTATATACAATAATTCCCGTTCATCAATATAACATGTCGATTTCGAGTGAGGGAGACGGGGGAAACCAGGACAAGACGCATCTGAAAAACGTTCTAATGGCGATTGTGCTAACGACGTTCATAGTGCTTTTCCTCCAGAACACTGATACTTCATTCGCCACAGACGATGAATACAAGGGAGCCGCTTACTGCGCCGAGTGCCACCAAGACGAGATGAAGGAATGGATTGGGTCACCTCACGCTAGGGCCCTAACTGACCCCGAGTTCCAGGGGCAGTGGGAGAGCCTCGGGTCCCCCGAGACGTGCCTCAGCTGCCATACGACGGGCTACGACTCCATGATAGGTGAGTACGAGGTCACGGAGGTCTCGTGTGAGGCGTGTCACGGCCCTGGCGATACGATGCAGAGGGACACGTCCGTCGAGCTCTGCGGGGGGTGCCACTCAGGCCCCTACCCGACCTACGAGGAGTGGATCGACAGCGGCCCCGCCCACGGCGAAGCCGACTGCCTGATGTGCCACGACGAGCACACCAACGAGTTGACCTTCGAGACGTCGACGGGGACCTGCGGCCAGTGCCACGACTCCCACGTAGACCAGGTTCTCCAGACCAAGCACGGGGAGGCTGACGTGGAGTGCGCGGACTGCCACATGATAGAGGAGCCCGCCGACTTCGTCAACGGCACCCCGGCCAAGACCGGGCACAGCTTCAGTCTGAGCGAGCACGAGCTGGACTGCTCAAGCTGCCACGAGAGGCCCCTCTCCAAGCACGATACTCTTGGGGAGAAAGCTTATTCTTGTCTTTCCTGCCACGGCGCTATCCATGAGCTTGAGCTTGAGCTGTTGAATAAATCGGTCTACCCGCTCGACGACTCGGTGCCTCTCTGCGCCCAGTGCCACAACGAGCGGTACACGGCATGGGCGCAGGGGACACACGGGGACTACGACGACCCGAAGGCTCAGTGCGCGTCCTGTCACGACCCCCATGATCCAGTCATTTCAAACATATCGACCCTGGAACCAATTCCTCAGCGGGAGCCCGCGAAGTCGACGCCTGTTCTCCCAATCACCGCCGCCGCGGTCGTCGTGGAGATATTATTGATATGGGTGTACATATTGAGGGGGCGGACCGGTGTCTAGGATGAGGCGAAGGGAGTTTCTGAAGAAGATTGGAGTCATGGGGGTGTTCGTCGCCCTCAACAACGTCGCGTCCAGCATGAAGAGGGTGGCCACGCCCCTCATAAAGAAGGGCATCGGAACGGTCTACCCGAGGGCCGTGAAGGGCGCCAGCTTCGGCATGATGATCGACGTTGGGGCCTGCATAGGCTGCAGACGGTGCCAACACGCCTGCAACCTCGAGAACAACACGCCGGACGAGCCGAGCAACATGCACTGGATCGACATCTTCGAGATGGAGAACCGTCGCCCCGTCAGCGGGGTCGAGAACATCCCGCCGGTGGGCGCTAACCTCGACTACACGGACGCGCCAAGCCCAGATCACTGGTACATGAGCTTCAACTGCTTCCACTGCGACAACCCCCCGTGCACCAAGGTGTGCCCCACGGGGGCGACGTACAAGGACGAGGACGGGCTGGTGCTGGTGAACTACGACATCTGCATCGGGTGCAGGTACTGCATGGCCGCGTGCCCCTACAACGCGAGGCGGTTCAACTGGTGGGAGCCCCAGCACCCCCCGAGCAGAGTCAACCCGATCGATGGATCAGTCGTGACGTTGAACGAGGACGTACCCCTCAGGCCCAGGGGCGTCACGGAGAAGTGCACCTTCTGTGTTCACAGGATAAGGACCGGCGAGGGCGTCCCGAAGTGTGTAGAGGTCTGCCCAGTCAGGGCGAGGCACTTCGGGGACTTCAACGACCCCGACAGCGAGGTCTCGAAGCTGTTGAAGACCGTCAGGACCATGAGGATAAGGGAGAACCTCGGGACCGACCCGAAGCTATACTACTTCACTCGGGGGGTGAAGTGGACGGAGGACGGTGAGAAGTTTTGAGCGACGCGACCGAGAAAATACTAAGGCCCATAAAGCACACTTCAAGGGAGTTCTACCCGTTCCTTGCCTCGCTTGCCTTCATCTCCCTCATAGCGATCTACGCCTACTCCAGGCAACTCTCACAGGGACTCGGGGTGACTGGCCTAAACGACGTCACCATCTGGGGCGTGTACATCTCCAACTTCATCTTCTTCATCGGGATAAGCCACGCGGGTATAGCCATCTCGGCCGCCGTGAGAATACTTGATGCCCACAGGTACCGGCCTATCGCACGGATAGCTGAGCTATTGACCATCGTCAGCCTCATGATGGCTGGCCTAAGCATAGTGATCGATCTGGGCAGACCAGACAGGGCGTTCCTGCTGATAGCGAAATACGTCGAGCGCTTCAGATACTCGCCCCTGATCTGGGACATAACGGCGGTGGCGACGTACCTCATCCTCAGCTCCACCTACCTCTACCTGCCCATGAGGAGGGACATACGGCTGGCGATGGAGCACACCAGCGGCTGGAGGTCCAGGATGCTCGGGTACCTTATCCCGTTCTACGAGGAAGGGGAGGAGGCGACCATAGACAGGCTGTCGTTCTGGCTGGCCGTGACCATCCTCCCGGTGATGGTCATGGTTCACACGACAGTGGCTTGGATATTCAGCCTCCTGAGCTCAAGGCCCCTCTGGTTCAACTCGTTCGCGGGCCCGTACTACATCGTGGCGGCCATCGCGTCGGGCATCGCCTCCGTGATAGTGTTGGCCGCGGTGATGAGGAAGCTATACCACTGGGAGGACATAATCAGGCCCGAGCTATTCAGAGGCCTCAGCAACTTCACGGCGGTGACCGTCCTCGTCTACCTCTACATGATGATGGCGGAGCAGCTGGCGGCCCTCTTCGCCGGGCCGACCGGGGAGATGTTCGTCTCGGAGGAGTGGCTCTTCGGCAGCTTCGCGGCGCTTTTCTGGGTGATGACCACCCTGGGGCTCGTGATACCGTTCCTGTACATGCTCATCCAGGCGTTCAGGAAGGACTACGTCAACATAACGTGGACGGCGGTGATGTCGTTCATACTCGTGGTCGCGTTCTGGTTCAAGAGGTACATGATAATCGTCCCGACCCTCTCCATCGGCGTGCAGCAGGTGGGCCTATACTCGCCCACGTGGGTCGAGATAGCGATCCTGCTGGGATCCTTCGCGTTACCCCTTCTACTGTACTCCATATTGACTAAGGTGGTTCCGTTGATCGAGATGGAGGAGACCCACCTTGAATGAGGCCCTGTACGGCATCGCCTTGAAGATAGCCGACGTAGCCTCACACGTCGAGGCACCCATAAACCCACTGGGAAGACCCCTCGGGCTCATAGTCGTGGGGATAATAGAGCTACCTGTCCTGATACTGTTCCTCGCTGCCCTCCTAGGCAGACCGAGGTCAACGAAGATAACCTCCCTCTTCGTCGCCTGGGTCTTCCTGATGTTCGGGGCATTCATAGGAGCAGTATATGTCCTCAGTTTCGTTCTAGGGGTCTTCTATTAACCCGTCCACGTAAAATCTTATGAGATTGATCAGAGGGGCCCCTTGTACTCTTTGACGGCTGGGCACCCAAAACACTCTTCGTTGACGTAGTTCACACACTCGAAGCATTTCCTGGCGCACGGGGAGACGTCGTCCTTCTCAGTGAATATCGGTATGTTGAACGAGTGAGGTACTATGGGGGGCCCCGAATGGTAGATGTCTACGAGGTTGGCCCCAGAGAAATGCCTGAACGACTCGATGGTTGACTTCAACGTGACCTGGTCCTCACCGTATACGAGCAGCAGCATGTTCACCTTCTCGGAAGGTTCAAGGATCATCAAGACGCGGGGGCAGCTCTCCAAGTTCTTCTGCAGCTTCATCCGGTGATCGATTTGTTTGCATTCTAGTGCAAGAAAGGCCGTCGGGAAACCAAGCTCTTGGAGGTTCACCCCAGCCTTTATGTGGAGAACTCCTTGATCCTCCATTCTCTGGATCATCTTAGAGACAGTCGGCCTTGATAAACCCGTTTCCTTGGCGATCTGTGTGACCGTTTTCCTCGCGTCCTCTCCCAGCGCCTTTATCAAACGAAGATCGTTCTCCTTCAAACGACACCGTGTATCTGTAACCCCTGAGTATTTTGCTCCAATTGAACTAGCGTAAGTGATATAGTCCGTAAAATCGTAGTCATCTCTCTCCTGGTACTCTGACCCAATCTTAGAGTAAAGCAACGCGACTATTAGTTTCTCTACTTTGTCTGCGTTGACTCCGAAGAACTTGTTCAGCTCTGATGAGAAGATCCTGAGATTCTGGCTAACGTTATCCTCGTCGAACCCGTGGCTTTTCTTAAGGTATGAAAAGAAGCTGTTCTTAGACGAATCATCCAATAGGATGGAGAAGCTTTCGTTTATGGACTCGTACAGCATCTTCTCAAACTGATTCTTGATATTCTGTGAAGTTCTACGAGCCATGTCGAAGCCTCTCGAAGAGCATTTTCGGAATCATTTTAACACTTTGTTAAAATATATAACATTTTTCTATATGGCGGCTAACAACAAATTCTCATTTTACAATTTGTGAATTCACGGTCTTCGCAGGTCGATGAATAGTTACTCAAGCTCAGCGATCTTGTTTAACTCGTTCATGCGTTCCTCGAACTCGTCTGGGGAGAGTAGATCAAACTGAGTGGTCACTCCCTCCTCGTCGTATATCGACGGATATAGGTAGAGCTTCTTTGAGGGGTTCTCCTTCACGAGACACGAGCCTATGAACAACGCGATGGGGCAGGGCATGTCGATGCCTGTGATGGTATTGTGCACCCCCTCCTCGCCTCCCGCGAACAGGCAGTTCCCAATGTCCAGCAAATACCGGTCCCCACTCTGTTTCAGTTCAATATCTTTGTATATACCCGTGCTCTCCAGATGCGCTATGATGTCAGGGATCTCCTTCTCTTCCAAGAAGTTGAAGTAGGCTTTCAGCATGCTGTCTATCCCCTTAATCGAAAACTCGCATAGGGCAAAGAGCCCTTTTTCCTTCCTCAAAGCCTGTAGTAGACCAAAATACGTGCTATGTAGGACGCTGGCAAGGTCACGCATCCTCTTCAGTTCTTCTTCAGACAATTTGACGCCCGAATACAGACATTAAACGGTTTAAAAAAGATTACCCAAACGACCAAGCTGTAGCTGGTGTTGGTCTCCGATTACTCGGTGATTAAAGACGCGAGAAAGCATGTGCATCGGGAGGCGATGCGTTGAGGCCATTGGATAAGCGTTATACTAAATATACTGGGGAAGACACGCCATAAAGCTAGGATTTTCGTTTAAAGAACCTGTTGCAGCAGGTTTCTCCTTCCGTAAGATGCAGAACCCGTATGCAAGCCTGAGGTTGATATATGTAGCTGCAGGTAGCCGGCTTGTCGTCTCCGAGCTCTTCACAGATCACTATCCTCCTCATGTGGAGCAAACAGAGCTTGTTCCACAGCCTCTTCACGTCTGTGTCGTTTCTCGTTGAGATGACGTCGACGTTAAGAGTTCTTACCTTGGACTCTATGTTTTCAGATGTTTTTTTTCATTGTTTCAACGATCTTATCAAGTTTGTCGCTAAGTAACAGATCATTGCTTCCAGCCAAGATGTCCATACTAATAGAACGTCAAGACGGCAACTTGTATACCATGATTTGGCTCACCGCACCGACGTACCCGTGTCTCTGTTCTTGGCTGCTGAGAATCTAACCTAATTCGTCACCGTGTTTGATGGGAGGAGCCTTGGCTAGGAGAAATCCTTTGGTTGATGCCTTTAACTGGAGTCCAGGGCTCCTCCGTGTTACATGGTAGCATGAGCTACCGAGAAACCTTAGTGACAACACGGGGTATATAACACGTATGCATCAAAACATAACATGAAAGAAGCATTATGTGCTATTCGCTGCACGCTTGCCTTGATGGATGTCTACTGCCCTCTGTGGCTTGAGCCAGGGTAAAAACGCTGGGCGTCTTGAATGAGACGCTTTCTTCTCCAATCAAATTCCCTATACGTGGAGCATTAAAAGGGAATAAACAGTCCCCCTGTCTCTCGGTTATCTACCTCTCGTACACGATTGCTCCGTCGACGATGGTGTAGTCCACCGCGATGTCCTTGATAGCGTCTGGGTCCACCGTCAGTACGTCCTCGTTCAGCACGGTGAGGTCGGCGAGCTTACCCGGCTCTATGGAGCCCTTGACGTCCTCCTCGAAGCCGGCGTATGCGGCGTCGATGGTGAACAGCCTGATGGCATCCATTACAGAGATGGCTTCCTCGGGGGAGACCTCTACGCCGCCCCAGCTCCTCCTCGCGACGCAGGTCCATATGTCCCTGAGGACGTCGACCGGCATGTAACCGGGGGCGTCCGTGCCGCTGGAGAACCTGACGCCTTCGTCGAGAAGCATCTTGAAGGGGAAGGCGTGCTCCATCCTCTCCTCGCCCAGGGTGACGTACAGCGGGTCCCCGAAGTAGTAGAGAAAGTTGATGTTGGGCACCGGGAATATGTCCAGCTCCTTCATCTTTTCGAGGCGTTCGGGGGTGCACAGGTAGTTGGCCGGCCCGTGCTCTATCCTGTGGCGGTGGTCGCTCCGGGGCGCCGCCTTGAGCGCCTTCTCGTATGCGCTCAGTATCATGTCGAAGGCTCTGTCGCCTATGGCGTGGACGCAGAGTCGGTGGCCGGCCCTGTGGAACCTGTCCACCAGGTCGTCGAGGGCTTCCTGGGGTATCCTCACCACCCCCGTGTTCCATGGCTCGTGGATGTACGGCTCGTAGAACGCCGCGTTGCACCCCGTCATGCCGCCGTCTATGCTGAGCTTCACGCCGCCGATCTTCAGCCAGTCGTCGCCGAACCCCGTCTTCAAGCCCAGGTCGAGTATGCTCTCGGCCTTGATCCGTGACTCGTAGGCCCTGACGAGGAGGTGTATCCTCATCTTCAGTTCGCCCTCCTCGAGCACCTCTTGGTAAGCCCTGATCTCCTCGGCGGAGGTGACGACGTCGTGTACCGTCGTGACTCCTCTCTCCAAGCATCTCTGGACGGCGGCTTTGGCCCCCTCCTTCAGGTCCTCGAACGTGTAGGACGAGGCCCCGGGTATGGTGACGCCCCTCCTTATGGCGTCCTCGATTATCTCCCTGCCGCCGGGGGAGGTCAAGTTGGTGACGAGGTTCTGCGCCTTCTCCCGTAGGAGCCCAGTGAGCTCACCGGACTCGTCCTTGACGATGATGCCCGCGACGGGGTCCGGCGTCTCCCTCGTTAAGCCCGCCTCCTCCAGCGCCAGGCTGTTGGCGACGGTTATGTGTGCGCCGAAGGATATGAACGCGGGGTGGTCCGGGGCAGCCTTGTCCAGGTCCCACTTGGTGGGGAACCGCCCCTCCCTGAACCTTAGGTCCTGCATGGGGCTGCCGACGGCGACGATCCACTCCCCCTTCCCGGTCTTCTCAGCCTGCTCCTTCATCCTCTCCAGTACGTCTTCGATGGACTTTATCTCGGGGTGGTAGAAGTCTCTGCAGTCCACCATGCTCTGGTCGAGGGCTCTAGTGCCGCCGGAGATCATGTGTACGTGGCAGTCCGTCAGGCCGGGTAGAACCGCCCGTCCCTTCAGGTCTATCCGGGTGGTCCCTTCGCCGGCCATGGCCTCGACCTCTTCGGATGTGCCCACCTTGACTATCCTGCCCATCTTGACGGCGACTGCCTCCGCGACGCTGTCGTCCTCATCGACGGTGATTATCTTGCCGTTGACCAGTACGAGGTCTGCATATAGATCGGTTGAACCCATCCGCTCTCCTCTTTTTGACTTTCTCTTCTTGTGCTTAAGATTGTTACCAGCCACTAACTTTCCATGCTTCTCCACCCATGGGTTAAAAAAGCGTGCTCTGGACGCCATCAAACCGATCTTCTACTCTCACAGACTGGCCACGCCTAAAAAGACAAAATGTTGTAATAAGGCCGTTTATCTGGAACCTAAGATGCATCCATGAGCTACCTTTTCCTCATAGCCAGGAGACTGCTGTTCAAGCGCAGGAGCAGCCTCATCACGGCGTCACTGGCCGTGGCCGCCATGATATTCCTCATAATCTTCAACGACGTGGTGTTCAGCGGCGTTTTCAGCGCCGTGGAGAGGGACCTCATAAACTTCCAGTACGGGGACATAGTCATCCAGAATGAGCAGCAGCAGTTCCTCGACGAGACGGACAGCAGCATCATAAAGCAGCTGGCCAGGAACCCCGGCGTCGAGGCTTCCGCGCCCCGGATAACCGTCATAGCCTACGAGGTGAACTACCGTGTGGGCGGGCAGACCAGCTCTGTGTACAAGGTCCCCCTCACCGGCGTGGACACCCGCTACGAACCCAAGGTGACGCACGTGCTGGCGTCGGTGGTGGAGGGAGACCCGTTCATCTCGACCCGGAGCGTCCTCGTCGGGGAGAGCATAGCCGAGGAGCTGGGCGTAGACGGCCCCGGGCGGACCCTGGAGCTCGTCCTCAAGACGGCTCGCGAGGAAACCAGCTACAGCCTCACCGTGGAGGGCATAATAAGAACCCCCGTGACGGGGGGCCTCAACGACTTCGTGGTGGCGGACATCGATCTCCTCCGCGGCTACTACGGCCTCGGGGACTACTCCACCTCGGTCATAGTGAAGGTCGAGGACCCGGGCGACACCAGGAAGGTGATAGACTGGATAAAGCGGTACTACCCCGACTACGACGTCCTCACCGCGGAGGAGGCGGCGGGGTGGCTGGCGCCGGCCTCGGCTACAACGGCGTTCATCAACCTCGTGGGCTACGCCGGGATGATCGCGTCGGGGCTCGCGGTGATCACGGTGCTCACCATGATCGTGAGCGGCAAGACCAGGGACATCGGCGTGCTTCGGTCCATCGGCGTGTCTAAACGGGAGATAGTGGCCATATTCATGCTGGACGGCGTCCTCATAGGCGTCGTGGGCGGAGCCATGGGGGCGCTGCTCAGCGGCTCCGTCATATACCTCCTCGACCGGTACCCCATCGCGTTCTTCGGAGGCATCGTGTTGGAGGTCAGCTTCAGGTTGAGCCCCAGCTTCCTGCTGCCCATCCTAGTCGGGTTCCTCACGAGCATACTCGCGTCCATATACCCCGCGATACGGGCGTCGGGCTACGAGCCGGCGGAGGCGATAAAGTATGTCTGACTGCGAGGAGAAGCTGGTCGTCGAGGAACTCGCGAAGACCTACAGGGTGGGCGACGTCGCCACGGAGGTGCTCAAGGGGGTGAACTTCGAGATCCACGAGGGCGACTTCGCCATGGTGACGGGTCCCTCGGGCTCGGGTAAGACCACCGTACTCAACCTGGTGGGCATGCTCGACGAGGCGACCGGCGGGCGGATACTCATCGACGGCGTTGACACAGCCAGCCTCAGCGGCGGACAGAAGGACCGGTTCAGGAACCGCAAGATCGGCTTCATCTTCCAGAGCTACAACCTCATTAACGAGCTGAACACTGTCGAGAACGTGATGCTCCCCGCCCTCATCGCGCGGACGCCGGGCCGCGAGGCGAGGAGGAAGGCGACGAGACTCCTCGAGGCGGTAGGGCTAGGCGAGAAAGTGAACTACCCGTCCCTGAGGCTTTCGGGCGGCGAGATGCAGCGAGTCTCCATAGCCAGGGCGCTGATAAACGAGCCGTCCCTAGTGCTCGCCGACGAGCCGACAGGTAACCTCGACAGCGAACGCACCAAAGACATACTGAGGCTCCTCAAGCAGCTGAACCAGGAGAACAACCAGACCTTCATGGTGGTGACCCACGACCCCATCGTCGTACAGACAGCGTCAAAGATAATAGACATCCTAGACGGCGTCGTCCGCGAGGTCATCCACAGGACAGAGTTCCACTGCCCCTACAGGACACTGGTCCCACACCCCGGGGACGAGGCTGCAAGCTGAAGCTCCTACCGATACCATAAATGAACTTTTCCCATGGCGGAGGGGTTTTTTCCGCGGGCTCGCCCCCAGATCTAGATACCAGAATAACTCTCAGGAACAACAGCTGGAAACCGTTTTTATTCATAACAGCCACTACGTCTTTGGATAGCTATGAGAAACACTGATCAGGTCGCGGAGGATCTATTCACCGTACGCCAGGGGATGAGGCCAGGCTGGTTCTGCAACGTGCTGGTGCTCCTCGGCGAGAAAAGCATAGGGATAGTCGACACGGGCTACGAGAACACCCCGGAGGACCACGTCTTCCCCCTGATAAGGGAGAGGGGTAGAAGCCTGGACGAGGTCTCCCTCGTCGTGAACACCCACCGCGACGGAGACCACGTCAGAGGCAACCCGGCGTTCAAAGAGAAGACGGGCGCCCGGATAGCGATACACAGCCTAGAGGCCGAGGCGGTGCCATCCGCCGACCTGATGGTAGAGGACGGGGACACCATCAGGCTCGGAGACCGCGACTTCAAGGTAATACACACCCCGGGGCATAGACCCGGCGCCATCTGCCTGCTAGACGAGGAGCATGGACTGCTGGTGACAGGCGACTCCGTGTGCGGTGAACGCGAGGGCCTCATAAGGATGGATAAAGCGATCTACATAGAGTCTCTCCATAGGCTGAGGGAGACGAAGGCAAACACCATGATAATGTCTCACCCGTTCATGCCAGCCGGCAAAGACATCCTCAAGGGAAGAGAGATCCCTGAGATGATCGAGGCCAGCATCAAGGTAGCGGAATCGCTGTAGAAACACACAACATTTTAGCTAATAATAACTAAAAAGGCTCCCCCCGAAAACCGCTTATAACAAGTAACCAATTATAAGGAAAAAATCAACTTGACAATCCCCAGAAAAACGCTTATAGTAAGTAACCTAACACAAGGAAACCCGCGTCGCCGCCTCGGCTATACCCTGTACTCCTTACCTATCTCGGGCAGCGTCACCGAGCCGTAGTAGTCCCTGAACAGCGCCGGCTCCTCGCAGTGAACCGGGAAAACCGTCCCAGGCCCAACGTACTCCATTGCCTCCCCCAGCTCCTTCCTGCTCATGTGCCCAGACGCGTGAAGCTGGTGATACTCCAACCCGAAATGCCCCAGCCAGTTCAGCAGCACGTCGTGCTCGATGTCCTCCTCGCTGAA
>CAYFYM010000017.1:0-4292 GCA_964347405.1 uncultured Candidatus Bathyarchaeia archaeon
TCTAAGCCTACCCGTTTTCGTTCTCAGGCCTCAACCATAGGCTCACTAGGAACAGGATCACGGCGCCTAAGAGCACGATGGAGAATACCCCTCTGTGGCCGTAGTTGCCCAAGATGTAGGTCCCGAGGATGGGGGCCGGGAGTATTATGAGGCTACGCAGGGCGTTCAGGTTCCCGAAGTAGGTGCCCCGCGCGTCCTGGTCCACTGAGGCGTACAGGTAGGCCCCGTAGGCGGGGTTCCATATGCTGAGGGCGACGCCCCTGAGGAACTGGGCCGCCGCGAAGAGGATGTAGCTTCTTGAGACGAGTAGGATGGCGGCGTACACGCTGTAGATGGCCGCGTAGATGGTTATCATCTTCCTGCTGCTGAAGGCGTCGATGAGTCTCCCCACGGGGAGGAGGAGCAGCGTGATCATGAGGGTGACGACGTTCAGCAGTATGCCTGACTGCAGCTCCGTGTAACCTAAGTTGTCCGTGAATATGATCACAAGAAACGGGGCGAAGAGCCCGTAGGTTAGGGCGTCCAGCAGCGCCACGGCGTAGAACGCCGCCAGCCCGGGCTTCGGCCTGATGGTGTCCACGATGGTCTTAGCCATGGTCCTCAGGCTGACAGGCTTCCTATCTTTGAGGGTCTCAGGTATCCATACGAGCAGGATAACGAACGCCGCCACCTCCGTGGTCATCAATATCCAGGCCAGGATCTTGAACCCGAAACGTTCCAGGATTAATGCCGCGGCGGTGGGGGCGAAGAGGCCGGGCAAGAACCACGTGAAGCTTAGGAGGCTGAACGCAGTTCCCTTCTCCTCGCCGCCAGCGATCTCCGCAAAATAGACGCCCGTAACCGGGTCTATGAGGGAGTCAGCAAGCCCCCAGAGCGCCACTGGGACTAGGAGCCAGACCCAGGTGGTCGCCCCTAGCACCAACACTATCCCGGCTATGCTCAGGGCGTAGGACACGGTCATCATCTTCTTTCTGCCGATGGAGTCTGAGAGCTGACCGCCCACCAGCTGCAGCAGCAGGAACAGGTTGTAGAGCGACTCTACGCCACCGATGGCGGTTATTGGTGCACCCTGGTTCTGGATATGTTTCAGCCAGAACGGGGAGAACAGGTTCCAGCCCAGGGCGTCTATGAGCCTGTTAAGCGTGAAGTGGGGGAGCCTCCCCCTCAAATAAGGAGACTCCCTCAGCCTCTCCAGCAGGCTCACGTAGACACCTACTTTCACCTGTTTCTAAGCCTTAAAGCGATTACTAGGGCGAGGGAGCTAACGGCTATGCTGGCCGCGAAGGTGCCTCGGATTCCGAAGCCCTCGAAGAGGTAAGCGCCTATTAGTGGAGCGGGGAACACGATTAAGCCCCGCAGGCCGTTTATGCTGCCGTAGAGGCTTCCCCTCTCACCCTCCGGAACGGCCTTCGCTATGAAGCTGTTGTATGAGGGGTCCCAGAGCCCCATGGCTAAGCCCCTGAATACCTGGAGGACGATGAGTACCAGGAAAGACCTGAAAAGGGCGTAGCCCGCGAAGCTCGCGATAGACAGGATCACGGATGCCCTCAGGAAGACGGGTGACCCGTATCGGTCGACAAGGTTGCCGATGGGGATGAGGGCGAGGGTTGTGGTGGCCGTTGCGACCGTGAAGAGGACGCCTATCTGGAGCAGGCTGAGGCCGAGGGCATCGTAAAGCATGGCGACGAGAATGCCTCTGTTCATGGCCCAGCTGAACCTGTCTAGGATCGAGAGGAGGTAGACGTCACGCAGGTCGCCTCTGGGCTTTATGATGCCGACGATGTTTCTCTTGACGGCCGACCAATCCATGGGCCTCCTCTCCTTCAGGGTCTCCTCGACGCCGAAGAGGAAGACCAGGGTCGCTACTAACTCGCCGGCGAGCACGATTCTGAGGACGTTGACCAGCCCCACGTTGTCCCCTATGTAGCCGGCGAACAGCTTACCGTAGAGGCCGGGGAGGAACCATGTGAGGCTCAGGAGGCTGATGGATAACCCGATCTTGTTGGCGTCGACGGACTCTGCGAATATGGGGTAGAAGCTGGGCTCACCCAGGCTGTCCGCCAGGCTGTACAGCACGATGGCGGGTACGAGCCACCTCCAGTCCCGGGCGTATACGCTTATGAGAAGCCCCGCTATGCTCGCTAGGTAGTAGCCGGTGATGACCGTCTTGCGGCCCCAGCTGTCACAGAGCTCCCCGGTGACGAACTGGAGGCCGTTGGTAACGAGAGTCCAGAGGCTTCTCATGCCTCCTATGGTGGCCATGCTGCCTCCAAGGCTGATTATGTAAGGCTGCCAGACAAGTTCATGCATCTGCCACACGGTGCCTTCGACGAGCCCACTCCCGACTAGCCACGGAATGTTCCCGCGGAGGGACAGGCTGTCGCGTAGCTTATCGATGTAACCCAAGTCTCGGCACCGCTGGTCATGTGGACCCGTAGAATGCTGACCGCCGATATAAACCTATGTGGATGTAAAGGCTATCTCGTTCATCGTCGCCTTTTTTAGACGTGCGGATATTCTCTCTCCATGATCCCTGTAGTCGACGTCGGTGAGAAAGCCGCGGAGATCACCGAGCCCTGGTCGCCCCTAGACGTGGCGTACATCAACGACCAAGTCATCAGGATGGCGCTCTTCAAAGGCGAGTACCACTGGCATAGGCACACCGAGGAGGACGAGCTTTTCTACGTCGTCAAGGGCGACATCACCATAAGGTTGAGGAGCCAGCCTGACGTGGTTCTTGGGGAGGGCCAGCTGTGCGTCGTCCCTAAAGGCGTTGAGCACCGTCCCGAGAGCCCGGGGCCCTCGGTTGTGCTACTCTTCGAGCCCCAAGCGCTGAAGAGCCGGGGAGACTGAGTAATCGAGGCGGCGTTGATAGTCTTATATCTCCTGCAGCCGTCTTTTCATCGGTGATACTTATGGTTAATCCATATCTAGACGTCGACAAGAAGATCATGGCCGAGATCTACACGAGCTCGGAGCCCATGGACAACCTGGAGGTCCTCTGCGACGTCCACGGCAGCAGGTTCCCCGGCACCCCCGGCGACAAGGGCAGCGTGGACTACATGGTGGAGAAGCTCAAGGGATACGGCTGCGAGAACGTACACCACGAGGAGTACACAATCGCGGGGTGGACCCGGGGCCCCGCGAAGCTTGAGGTCGTGAGCCCTATAAAGAAGAGCTTCGACGTCATCAGCCTCCCCCACAGCATCGGGGACACAGTCGAGGCTAAGCTTGTCTACCTGGGCGACGGAGCAATAGACGACTACGAGAAGAGGAAGGACGAGATAGAAGGAAACGTGGTCATGGTGACCAGCGCCAACCCGCTGGGCATGAAGCGTTTCCTGCACAGGAGCGAGAAGTACATGCGCAGCGTCATGGCGGGAGCCAAGGGCTGGATATTCATGAACCACTACCCCGCCTACGGGCCGCCCACGGGGGGAATCAGCCCCGTTATACCGGCGGTGGGCATATCGTATGAGGACGGAAGCTTCCTCAGCCGCCTCCTGAAGCGCGAGAAAGAGGTGGTCGTCAAGATCAAGACCACAGACAGGAACCACCCCACCGTCACATACAACGTGGTCGCAGACGTGACGCCCGAGAAGCCTGTTGACGACGAGTACGTCGTCGTTGGCAGCCACTACGACGGCCACGACATCAGTCAGGGCGCCGTCGACCCTGCGAGCGGAGCCGTCACCGTGATGGAGATCGCCCGCAACCTGGAGATGGTGAAGGACAGGCTCAGGCGCCGCGTGCGGTGTATCTGCTTCGGCGCAGAGGAGATCGGGCTCTACGGCAGCAGAGCCTACGCCCGAGACCACGAGGGAGAACTTGACAAGTGCAGGTTCATGCTCAACCTAGACTCGGGTGGCAGCAAAGGCAACAAGGGGATAACATTCCATGACTTCCCCGAGCTAGAGCAGCCGACGGCGAAATGGGCCGAGGAGATGAAGGCGTACATACCTACAGACCAGACGGTCAGCCCATACAGCGACCACTGGCCATTCTTCCTCAACTCGGTTCCCTGCGGCAGCGGCAGAGACCCAGAGGCCAGACGGACGAGGACGGGCAGAGGCTACGGCCACACCAGGTACGACACGCTGGACAAGGTGGAGACGACTTACCTGCGGCTGGCGGCGGCAAACTACACGAGGTTCCTGTTCAGGGTCGCCAACGATGACGACTGGAGCCCGCGGAGGAAGACCAAGGAGGAAATCGACGCCTTCATCGAGGAGCAGGGCTACGACAAGACGGTCGCGCTCTCGGACCAGATGAGGGAGTACATCAAGGAGAAC
>CAYFYM010000018.1:0-2685 GCA_964347405.1 uncultured Candidatus Bathyarchaeia archaeon
CCGTGAAGGCAGTCATACCCATAGAGGGGATGACGTGTACGGCGTGCGCCCAGAGCATAGAGCACGCGCTGTCGAGGAAAACGGGCGTGCTGTCGGCCGCGGTGAACTTCGCCAACGAGAAGGCGGTCGTGGAATACGACCCGGGCAAGGTGAAGACCGAGCAGATAGACGAGGTCATACGGGGGCTCGGCTACGAGCCCAAGGAAAGAGGCGAGGCCGAGATCCGCGAGGTCATCATGACCATCGTGGGGATGACGTGTGCCTCCTGCGCCCAAGCCGCCGAGAAGGCGCTCACGAGAGTCAAGGGCGTGAAGAACGCCGCCGTGAACCTCGCGACAGAGAAGGCGAGGGTAGTCTACGACCCCGAGGTAGCGTCCATATATGACCTGAGGCAGGCGGTTATGGACGCGGGCTACGAGGTCGGTGGAGAGGAGGAGGTCGACAGGTCCCTTGCGGAGATGAACGAGGGTAGGAGGAGGATGCTCCTCAGCTGGGCCTTCACGGCCCCGATAATAGCCTGGATGCTGCCTGAGATGGTTCTAGGCATCGCGTGGCCGAACGCGACTATATACAATCTAGGGCTCGTGGCTCTCGCGGCGCCGGTCGTCTTCTGGCAGGGCTACCCGACGCTGCGCCATGCGGTCAAGGCCGTCATGCACCGTTCGGCGAACATGGACGTGCTCATATCCATAGGCACGGTTGTGTCGTTCCTCACAGGGCCCGCCTACTTCTTTTCATCCATCTTCAACTACGCCGGCGTGGGAGCCATGATAATGTCCTTCCACCTCACGGGCCGATACTTCGAGGCGAGGGCCAAGGGCCGCGCCTCACAGGCCATCAGACGGCTGCTCACGTTGGAAGCCAAGTCTGCCAACGTCGTGCGGGGCGGGGAAGAGGTGGAGGTCCCCATAGAGCAGGTTCAGGTAGGGGACGTCATGGTCGTCAGGCCGGGCGAGAAGGTGCCCACGGACGGCGTCGTGGTTTACGGCGAGAGCAGCGTCGACGAGTCCATGGCCACGGGGGAGTCTATGCCGGTCTCGAAGCACGTGGGCGACGAGGTCATAGGCGCCACCATAAACCAGGTGGGGCTGCTACGGGTGGAGGCCACCCGAATCGGGAAAGACACGTTCCTCGCCCAGGTCGTGAAGATGGTGGAGGAGGCCCAGGGGACCAAGGTGCCTATACAGGAGTTCGCCGATAGAGTGACAGGCGTCTTCGTGCCGGTGGTCCTGGCGGTGGCCTCCCTCACATTCGTCCTCTGGATGGCTTTCCCGGGGCCGCTGTCCGCCGTCGCGGGGGCCTTGGGCCCCTACCTACCATGGGTCAACCTCGACCAGCCCACTGCCATGCTGGCGCTGTCGGCCCTGATAGCCACCCTGGTGATAGCCTGCCCCTGCGCGTTGGGGCTGGCGACGCCGACCGCCCTCATGGTGGGAACCGGGATGGGCGCCGAGCGGGGGATACTCATCAGGAAAGGCGAAGCCATACAGACGATGAGGGAGGTCAAGGCCATCGTGCTGGACAAGACGGGCACTCTGACCAGGGGGAGGCCCGAGGTGACGGACGTCATAGTCCTCGACCCGGGGATGTCTGGGGAGGAGCTGTTGCGCGTCGTTGGCAGCGTCGAGCAGGGCTCCGAGCACCCCCTCGGCCAGGCGATGGTTAGGAAGGCGAACGAAGCCGGCGTCGAGCTGACAGCCCCCGTCGGGTTCAAGGCTGTGAAGGGAAGGGGCGTCGAAGGCTTGGTGGACGGGAGGGCCGTCGTAGTCGGGAAGCCTGATCTCCTCGCGGAAGGCTGGCTCCCGGTGCACGACACCCGTTTCAGGGCCCTCCAGGACCAGGCTAAGACGGTCATGGCTGTGGGCGTGGAAGGCAGGCCCGTGGGGATCGTCGCCGTGGCTGACACGCTGAAAGACGACAGCGCCGATGCCATCAGGGAGCTCGAAGCCATGGGGTTCAAGACCATTATGCTCACAGGCGACAACAGGAGGACCGCCGAGGCGATCGGCAGGAGGCTGGGCATGACCGACATATACGCCGAGGTGCTCCCCGACGAGAAGGTCGAGGTCGTGAAGCAGGCTCAGGGGAGGTACGGCATGTTGGCCATGGTCGGGGACGGGATCAACGACGCCCCGGCGCTGACTCAGGCTAACGTGGGCGTGGCGATGGGCACAGGCACCGACATCGCGATCGAGGCCGGCGACGTGATCCTCGTGAGGGGCGACCTGTCAGGCCTGGTGAGCGCAGTCAAGCTGTCCAACGCCACCTTCAGCAAGATCAGGCAGAACCTGTTCTGGGCGTTCTTCTACAATGTCGTTATGATCCCGTTTGCGATGTTAGGTCTTGCACACCCCGTAATAGCTGAGATTGCCATGGCCACCAGTTCAGTAACCGTGGTGACCAACGCAAACCTTCTGAGAAGGGCTAATATACAACCAGATTACAAATGAAGGGGGGAACCAGTGGCAAAAGATCTTGTCTGTGGCATGGATGTAGATGAGAAGACAGCGAAGTACAGGACGACACACAAGGGAAAAACATACTACTTCTGTGCACCAGGATGCCAAAAAGCCTTTGAGGCAAATCCACAAAAGTACATCAAATACTGACAAAAGTGAGTGAGCGCGAGCAACATCTAAGGACCTAACTACGCAAGACGAAAGAGAGGAGTGTAAGGGGGGAAGA
>CAYFYM010000019.1:0-3198 GCA_964347405.1 uncultured Candidatus Bathyarchaeia archaeon
TCGTCGGTTATGCCGTCGTCGTCGATCCAGTCCTCGGCCTTGAACGTCCCCTTGGGCAGTTCTTTCAATTTGAGCTTGGCGTAGTTCTCGCCGTCCTCCAGGAGCTTGTCCATGGCGTATAGGACGGTGTCCACGCCGTACTTGTCCACGAGCCAGTTCACCCTCCGTCCGGCGACCTTCATGGAGGCCACCTGGGCATACATGTCTCCGAGGACGAAGTCCGGCAGCCGGGAGTTGTACCTTATCATCTCCACCATGCTCCGGTTGGGCTCACCGCCCTCGTAGAGCTTCACGCAGGGGAACTGGATGCCCTCCTGGTATATCTCGGTGGAGTCGGAGGTCCAGCTCCCGAAATGCATGCCCCCGACCTCGCTCCAGTGACCCTTAGCCACGGCGAACCCCAGCCTCCGGCCGCCGTCGAAGACGGGCATGATCAGGGTGACGTCGTTGAGGTGGGTCCCCGACTGGTACGGCACGTTGCTGACGAAAACGTCCCCGGCCTGGATGTCGTCCCCCCACTTCTCCACCACCTCCCCGGCGGCGAAGTCCAGTACCCCCGTGAACCCGGGTATCCCCGGGGCCTGCGTCACGAGGTTCTCTCCCGCGGCGTCTATGAGGCCCACAGCGTAGTCCAGGACCTCGTAGATGACCGGGCTCTTAGCCGTCCGGCCCCAGGAGTGGAACATCTCCTCAGAGGCCACTATGAGCCCGTTCTTGATGATCTCCAGGGTGAACGGTGAAACGCTGTTCACAGTCATCTCGCCACCCCCTTGATGACGGTGTTACCAAACTTGTCCACGGACGCCTCCTGCCCGTGGAGAACTATGATCGTGGCGGTCGGGTCTTCGAGGATGGCCGGGCCTTCGAGGCTGAACCCAACGTCTAGGAGGGTCCGGTCGTAGACGGGGAGCGTCTCGTGGTCCCCGTTGATATACACGCTCCTCTCCGCGAGCAGCGGGTCGCGGGAGCCCGGTGACTCGGATAGCTCCCCGAGGCTCAGCTTCTTGACCCTCTTGATGCCCACCACGTGGAAGTTGACTATCTCCGCGGGGTCGCCGGGTAGCTTGAACTCGTACTCCCTCTCATGGGTCGCGTGGAAGCCGTCCAGGATCGTCTGCACGTCGGCGGCCTTGAGCGCACCGGTAGGCGCAGGCACCTTGACGGTGTGCTCCTGCCCATAGTACCGGATGTCCGCGTACCTCTCCATCACCACGGGTCCCTCGCCTTCCTCAGACTTGAACATCTTCCTCACGTCGCCTTCCAGGTCTGTGTAGATGCGGCTCAAGGTCTCCAGGGCGTCCGCCGCGTCCAGCCGGGTAATGTGGGTGTGTATCGAGTTGTGGCGAACGTCCGTGTTCAGCATCCCCCACGCGGAGAACACCCCCGGAGGGATCACGGGCACAACTATCTTACCGATCTCCAGCTCCTCGGCGATGAAGGGCGCGAACATGGGGCCCGAACCGCCGTACGCGATGAGCGTGAAGTCCCTGGGGTCGTAGCCCCTCTGCACCGAGACAAGGTCTATGGCGTAGGCAGCGTTCTCGTTTGCCAGCTTTATGACGCCCTCGGCGGCTTCCTCGAGGCCGGTGCCCAGCTTCTCCGCCACCCCGTTTATCGCTTCCACCGCCAGGTCCCGGTGGATGGGCAGCTCCCCGCCCAGTAGATATTCCGGGTTCAGCATCCCGGTGACGACGTACGCGTCTGTGAGGGTGGGCTGGTCCCCTCCCTTCCCGTAGCAGACGGGCCCAGGGTAGGCGCCGGCTGCCCTGGGACCCACCCTGACTCTGCCCACCTCGTCTATCCAGGCTATGCTGGTGCCGCCGTTCCCTATCTCCACAGTGCGTACGACCGGTACCATCACGGGGTACCCGGGCCTGAACCTGTCCCTCTCGACGTAGTACTCCGTGGTGACCTCCGGGTTCAGGTCCTCGACGAGGCTGGCCTTGGTGGTGGTGCTGCCGCCGTCGAGGGCGATGATGTCTTTTTCTCCGACGGCCTCGGCGACGCCCAGCGCGCCGATGACGCCGGCCACGGGGCCGGACTCGACGGTGTATATGGGGAACCTGCGGGCGAAGTCGAAGGACACCATGCCGCCGTCGGAGGTCATCGCCATGCATCTGCCGGGGTCTTTGGTGACGGTGCCTTGCAGCCTGCTGAGGTATCTGTCGAGTATGGGGAGGACGTAGGCGTTCAGCGCGGCCGTCGAGAACCGCTCATACTCCCTCCACTCCCTGGTGACCTCGTGGCTGAGGATGACGGGCACCTCGTGGCGGCCTCTTATGATCTCCCCCGTCTTCTTCTCGTTGCCGGGGTTCACGTAGGAGTTTAGATAAGAGACGCAGATAGCGTCGACGCCTTTCTCGACCAGCTTCTTCGCGGCTGCCTCAACCTCTCCGCCGCTGATCTCTTTGAGAACTGTGCCGTCGGCCATGGTTCTCTCATCGACCTCTACCCGGAGGTGTCTGGGGACGATGGACTCGGGCTTCCTGTACTTGAAGTTGTACATGTCCCTACGGTTCGCCCTCTGTATCTCGAGGACGTCTCTGTGCCCCTTCGTCGTGAGCAGGCCCACGTCGACTCCTTTCCTCTCTATGATGGTGTTTATGGCGACGGTCTGCCCGTGGATTATCTGCTCCATCTCGCTCTGGGCGATCCCGCTCCTCTTGATGCAGTCGACGACGCCCTCCGAGAGCTCCCAGGGCGTGCTCTCGACTTTGACCCACTTCAAGTCTTTGGTGGCGCTGTCGTACGCCACGAGATCGGTGAAGGCTCCACCGATGTCTATGCCTAGTCTAAAGTCCATGACTATCAAGGGAGTCTGTGTTTTTTTATAATTACCGACAGTTGACAAACAATCGCCCGGTTTTATGGAGAAATACCATCCGAAAACATAATTTAATTAAAAATTATACTTAAAACAATATTTCTAGCTGAAAGGATTTGACTAGAGAAAACCGTTATTAAGTTATCTGGAAGAATCAAGACGGTGGATCGTATGCCCGAATGGTATGAATTCGAGTTAGGTAAGGCCGCGGATATTCTGGTCAACGAGCTCTTCAAGCTAAAGGAAGGAGAGACCATGGTCATCACGGCCGACACGGAGTCGGATGAGAGGGTGGTGAACGCGACGGCGAGGGCCGCTTTCGCCGCCGGAGGGAAGCCCATGGTGATCTGGCTCGCCTCACCCCTCGAGGTCGG
>CAYFYM010000020.1:0-4441 GCA_964347405.1 uncultured Candidatus Bathyarchaeia archaeon
GCCCCGGTGCCTCCGGGGCAGAACCAGGCGGCGCAGCAGTTGGTGGGGTGGTGGTCAAGGTAGCTGTATAGGAGGCCCTCGTCGGGCCCTGTGAACGACTGGAGCCCGCCGTCGTTCCAACGGAGGCCGCAGTACCCCTGTTCACCAACGCCTATGCTGCAGTCGTTAGAGCAGAGCCCGCATTTGACACCGTCGGGGCTGCGGGGCGGCTCAGCGGGCAGCCCGTGCCTTGCCCGGGCGCCCCGGTGGGCCTCCCTTATGCGGCTCATCGAGTCCTCCGGTCTATTTCTGATGCAGTCTAGGCAGACGCCGAGGACCTGTGACACGGTCTTCTCCTCTCCGCAGACCGCGCATCTCCTTTCGGCGGCTTCCCGCGGGTAGCTGAATGTCAACCACGTCGCCCCTGTAGGAAGAGACGGGTCTCAGGTATTATGGTTGCCGGGATGCCGTCGGCGGAGATGAGGGCCGAGGGATACGTGGCCGCGCTGGACACGCTCACCGGCCATGACGTCACGGGCGTCTCTCTCCACATCTGGGCGTCGGAGCACGACCCCCTGGGTGACGCGACCGACGTGGAGGATATGCTGAAGGCCCGGTGGACGATGTAGCCTCTACCAGCCTATGGCGCACCCGTCGCCTCTTGGGTCGGAGCCCGCGGTGAGGACCCCGGTCTCCGGGTCCCTGTGTATCATCTGGCCTTTCCCGAACCTCACCCTGGTCCAACCCGACGCAGGCTCGACGTCATGCCCCATGGCGGCCAGCCTGCTCACGGCCTCCATGCTGATTCCCTCCTCCAGGAGCACCTTGCCGCCGCTGGTTCCGTCCACTATGAAGAAACGCGGCGCGTCCAGCGCCTCCTGCGGGTTCATCCCGTAGTCTACGGTGTTGACTATCACCTGGACGTGGCCCTGGGGCTGCATGAAGCCGCCCATGACGCCGAAGGGCGCGTAGAGCTCGCCGTCCCTCGTCGCCATGGCGGGGATGATGGTGTGGTAGGGCCGCTTCCCGGGCTCAAGCCTGTTGGGGTGGGCGGGGTCTAGGCTGAACCCGTAGCCCCTGTTCTGGATGGTGAAGCCGCAGCCTCTTGGGATTATGCCTGTGCCGAAGCCGTTGTAGTTGCTGTTTATGAAGCTACAGGCGTTGCCCTCGGCGTCGACTACGCAGAAGTAGACGGTGTCGCTGCCCGCCGCTGGGGTGCCTTTCCCGACGCCCACCGACGCCCTGTCCGGGTCCAGCAGCCCCCGGCGCTCGGCGGCGTACCTCTTGCTGAGCAGCTCCTCGACTGGGACGTGGACAACGTCGGGGTCGGCCACGTACCACCTGGTGTCCGCGAAGGCCAGCCGCATGGCCTCGATGAGGGTGTGTAGGTGCCTGACGGAGCCGTGGGGGACGCCGTCGAAGCCGTACTCCTCTATGATGTTGAGGGCGATGAGGGCGGTTATTCCCTGGCCGTTGGGCGGGACCTCGTGTACGTCGAGGCCCTTGTAGTTGGTGGAGATGGGCTCCGGAAACGTGTTCCTGTGGCTCTTCAGGTCGTCCAGGGTCATGGTCCCTCCTAGGTCTCCGAGCACCTTGACGATCTCCTCGGCGACCCTGCCCTCGTAGAAGCCGGCCTTACCGTGCTCGGCCACCTCCCTGAAGGTGCGGGCTAGGTTCCTGTTCCTCATGAGGCCGCCGGAGCGCGGCGCCTCGCCGTCTATCAGCAGCTCATCATGGTGGGGGCCGTTCATGAGCCTGATCACGCCTCTATCCCAGGCCCTCGCCGTGATGGGGCTCACGGGGAAGCCCTCTTCCCCTAGCCTCATGGCGGGGGCGAGCACCTCGCGTATCGTCATGGTGCCGAAGTGTTCGACAGTGTCTATCCAGCCCGCCGCGGCGCCGGGAACGGTGACGGTGTGGACGCCGTACCTTGGGAGCTCCGTTATCCCCTTGTCCGCCAGGTACTCTATGCTGAGGCCGGCGGGGGCCCTGCCGCTGGCGTTGAGCGCCTTAACCTCCTTCGTGTCTGCGTCGAAGAAGAGGCAGAAGCAGTCTCCGCCTATGCCCGTGCTTGTGGGCTCGGTCATGTTCAGCGCCGCCGCCGTGGCGACGGCGGCGTCGGCGGCGTTGCCTCCGAGCTGGAGGACGCCCACCCCGGCCATGGAGGCGAGGGGCTGGCTGCTTGCGACCATGCCGTGGGTGCCGTATACTGGTGAGCGCCGTGAGTTGAACCTCATATCCGTGGTGGTCCGTGTGGGCGGGACATAAAGTTAACGGCGGGATGCTCAGCCTGTTCCTCAAGCGTATCCGAGGCCTGAGAGGACGCATGGTAGTTCGCCGAGGCCAGCGATAACGGCTTCGGGTTCAAGCCTTTCCACGTGTTCCCGGTCGTAGCCTCTTGTGTTCACGAGTATGAAGGCTCCCCCGGCTGCCTTGGCGGCCTCGGCGTCGTGGTCAGAGTCCCCGATGTACAGGAAGTCGTCTCTGCCGTGGAGCAGCAGCGCCTTCTCTATCGCCTCGGGGCATGGCTTCACGTATCTGCAGTCGTCTCTAGTCACAGTGTGCGTGAAGAACCGTCCTAAGCGTCCATACCCCTTGCTGCCGAGCATCCTCTCCACCGACCACCTTGAGGCAGTGGTCACTAGCGACATCTCGTAGCCCATGTCTCTGAGCGTCGTCAGAGCCTCCGCCGTTCCTGGGATGAGGACGCTCATCGCGTGGTCTGCCTTCTCCTCCTCCATGAAAGGCCCGTTTATGGCGCTCATCAACGCCCGTTTGTCCTCCTCAGGGAAGCCGTTCATGTCCGCGTAGGACCGGGCGGCGTTCCATATGTGGGCCATCCTCTCCAGCCCAGCCAACTCGCCGTGGGGCACCCCGTGGGCGGCTGCGATCTCCTTCATCCGCTGCTTCACGGAGCCGTAGGACGGGTTGTGCCGTACGTGTGGGCTGTGCCTGGAGGGGTCTGTCATCTCTATGAGGGTGCCGTCCATGTCGAAGAGGAGCAGCGGCCTGCGACGCATGTGACCTTATACGGGTTCCATGTATTTTACTTGGACTCGTCCCGTGTCCTTCTGTAGTGCCTCCTCGCCTTCATCCTGTTGCCGCAGCTATCCATGCTGCACCACCTGCGGCTCCTGTTGCGGCTCATGTCGAGGAAGAGCCAGCCGCACTCGTCGGACGCGCAGCATTTAACCCGGCGAATCTCTTCAGACGTCAATAGCTCAGAGGCGGAGGTGGCCAGCCTCCAGAGGACATACTCAGGGGGCTTGGAGTCGTATTGAATCTTGTAAACACCTCTAAAGACTTCTAGCCTAGTGTGGCTAAGCGCCTCTGAGAGCACCTGGTTCAGAGTCTCCAGGTCCGGCTCCGCTGGTTCAGCGCCGTTGTTTACTGCACAGAATACCCTGTACAGCGCCTCTCTTAGCTCGATGCCGCGAAGGTATACGGCGTCCGCGTGTCGAGGGCTCATTGCTCCCTGTCTCAGAAGCTCCTCTGCCTCCACCTCATCGAGTACGCCCGCCGTGCGGCTCCATCCGATCAGGTCCCTGTATTCGCTGAGGGACTCCTCAGGGTTGTCCCGGCCCCTCCAATCCACGGTGTTGGTGAAGTCGAGGCACAGGGCTCCTCCCACCAGCTTCGGTTCTTCGGCATGTTCAGAGGACATGTTCTAACCATTAATTCTATAGTTGGTGGTTAAAATCTTTATATAACCGTCATTATCTCTTTAGGTGGTTAGAGGGGTGTCTGGGCTTGTCGGCTGAGTTGACGAAGCGAGTCAAGAAGATGGCGTACGACGAGGGGTTCAAGGACGTGGGCGTCGCTAGGCCCGAGTCGTTGGATGACCTGCCCTACGGATGGGCCTTCGACGTCCGGGAGCTGAAGAGACCCAGGGAGCTGCTTCCCGGAGCGAGGGCAGTCATCGTCACCGTGCTTCACTGCTGGGACAAGGCCTTCTTCACACAGATCAACTCGCCGGAGTGGAGGGGCTACGGTCTTCACCCCCCCGACGAGGAGTTCGAGGGCTACTACTCGTCGTACATGATCTCCATGACCAAGGCGTGGCCCATAGTCAGCATGCTCCGCGAGGAGGGGCACGAGGCCGTGTTGTCTGTGGCCATCCCCATGAAGACGGCGGCCGTGAGGTGCGGGCTCGGCGCCATAGGGAAGAACAGCCTCCTCATCCACCCCGAGGTGGGGCCAAGGCTTGGCCTCATGGCCATAGTGACCAGCGCCGAGCTGGAGCCGGACGAGCCGTTCACCGAGGACCTGTGTGGTGACTGCACCATCTGCATCGACGCCTGCCCCACCAAGGCGCTGAGACCGTTCGGCATAGCCATAGAGAGATGCCTGACTTACGCCTCCGAGAACCCCGGGAAGACCAGCATCCCGGCGGACGTCCGGGAGCTGGAGGAGAAGCTGGTGGTCAAGCCCACGGAGAACAGCTACATCGAGTGCAGTATCT
>CAYFYM010000021.1:0-3977 GCA_964347405.1 uncultured Candidatus Bathyarchaeia archaeon
TCCACGCGCTGCAGGCTGTCCACCAGAGGTATGCGCATGTGCAGACCCGTCTCGGTGATCTTCTCGATTTTGCCGAACCTGATCAAGGCTACTCGCTCCCACTGGGGAACGATGTAGAAGGATGGGACGATGATGACTGCCACTATGACAAGTACTACTCCTAACCAAAACCACATCTGTGCTTTACCTCTAATGATCTATGAGCCGACCTAATTATATGTAGCAGTTTCTTTGCTGTAGTTTTTCTCCAAAATTAAAAACGCCCGGACGTTCTCGCCTGCGGGGATGCAGTTTTCAGAGCCAAAGCCCTGCTCTTTTGAAGCCCATCCCTGCTACTCCGCGGGTTCAGGCCCTTCGCCTCTTCGGCCTTTCTTCCGCTCCCATCCGGGCAAAACTATATTATACATATATACTATTTACTCGTTGCCTTGTAAGAATGAGTCAACGTCGAGCCGTGTCGTCCCCGTTATGACCCCATTATTGTAACATCTCAGTTAAGTTTGTCTCATCGCCAAGGGACGTTAAAACATTGAATGATACGATGAAACCGTTTTTTAACATGAAAAAGTCATTTTACAAGATACATGCAAGATCACGACTCCATCAAACGGCTCAAAGACACTGGTCCACGACACGTCAAGATGCCGGCGAGCAAAAAACCAAGAATAACTAGATAAAAAGGGTTTGAAAAGGCACTACTCTTCGACGTCTCTGCGCTCTATGTGAATGGTTGCCCTAGTCACTATCGCGGCGATTGCCCCCAGCGCAGCCAGGTACGGCGCAATCAAAGCACCGATGGCCACGGCCGTCACCGGGATCTCCAACAGTAGATCCCCTTTCTCGTTTCTGACGACTATCCTTCTGACGTTGCCCTCGGTGATGAGCTGCCTCACTCGTCCGACAAGCTCGCCTGCGGCGACTGTGACTTCCTCCCAGTGGGTTCCCCTCGTCTCGGTTCCGCAATTGGGGCAGTACCTCACCTCCTCGTCTATCTCGTTTCCGCATCTTCTACAGTATGGCATGTCTGATAGTTTTGCAGACAATTATTAAAACATATCGCTAGCGACATGGATTTTTTTTGTTTTGGGGGGCGAGAACGCCGGAATTCAGAGATCAGTGTAATGTTCCACCAAGCAGGGATGAGAAGCATCCGCCGACTATGATGGGCTTCTTGCCCTGTAGATTTTGGTGCGGCTGCCGGGATTTGAACCCGGGACATCAGCTTGGGGGGCTGAGATCTTGCCAGGCTAGACCACAGCCGCACAACTCTGCACCAGAATCCCTTACACCATTCTAATAAGCGTTATCTACAGCTATATTGAACCCGAGAAACGTATATATTAAATGAATAGAGCAAATCGAAAAAAAGTTATATATTGATTTGATGTAAACTGGTTAACGCCTTAGACGTGTGGGCCTGTAGCTCAGCAAGGCAGAGCATCGGCCTTTTAAGACTCCAGGGTCGAGGAAAGCCGTTGGCCAGGGGTTCGAATCCCCTCAGGCCCGCCACGAGGATCAATGGAGGGGGAAGCATGGCTGAAACCAGAGTCCGGGAACTCAAGTATCGAATGATGATCACCGACCTGTTGAAGGTTGCCAGCGAGACTCACACGTATCAGGAGCTCTCGGAGGTCCTGGGCTTGAGCCCGCCGATACTGAGCAGGTATATGCGCGGCCATGTCCTACCCAGCTACTCCCGGGCCCAGGGGCTGTACGAGAAGCTAACGGAGATCACGAACATCAAGGACGCGCTGAAGAAGCGCATCATGTTCGACGAGGACGGCTATTTCGACAACACGCCCCTCGTCAACGAGATCACCTGGCTCAAGATACTGAGCAACTACGCCATGGAGAAGTTCGCTGGGCGGAGAGTCACCAAGGTCCTCACGGCGGCCGTGGACGGGATTCCGTGCGCCACACTGGTGGCCAAGCTACTCGACATCGACATCCTCGTAGCAAAGGACTCCAAGGAGGTGGGCATCCAGGAGTTCGTCGAGGAGACCTATATCCCGCGTGGGAGCGCGATAAGGAAGAGCCTCTACGTCCCCAAGTCGGCTATAAAGAAGAAGGACAGCGTCCTCATCATAGACGACGTCGTAAGAACCGGGGAGACTGTTCAGGCTCTCGTGGATCTGGTCCGTAACCAGCGGGCTGACATCGCCGGCATCTACGTCCTAGTCACGGTCGGCAATGATTGGAAGGAGTACCTTGATAGCATCATAAGCAAGTACTCCTTCGAGGTGCTCATCGAGATTTGACAAGCTTCAATAACGTTTTTATCACTCCCCGCGGTACTAGCTGAGGCACAGCCATGTTCAACCTCATCACCCTCCAAGACACGATAAGGATCGACCCAAGCATGTTCGGGGAGCCTCTCAAGGCCGCGGCTTACTACGAGCTTAGGAACAAGTACGAGGGGCTGGTGGACGAGGAGCTTGGCTACATCATCAGCGTAATAAAGCTCGAAGTGAACCCCAACGGCAGGATAATACCGGGGGACGGGGGCACCCACCACCCGGTCGTCTTCGAGATACTCACCTTCTTCCCACAGCTCCAGGAGCTCATCGAGGGGGAGGTGGTGGAGGTGGCCGACTTCGGCACCTTCCTCAGGATAGGCCCCGTGGACGCGCTTCTCCACGTCAGCCAGCTCATGGACGACTTCATAAGCTACGACGAGAGGCAGGGAGTACTGCTGGGCAAGGAGAGCGGGAGAACCATCAGCAGGGGGGACGTGTTCAGGGTCCGAATAGTGGCGGTGAGCTTCCCCCGCGGTAGGAGCAGCGGCAAGATAGGCGTCACGGCCCGCCAGCCGATGCTTGGGAAGCTTGACTGGATAATGGCCGAGGTTGCTGGCGGAGAGGAGGACCAGGAGGAAGAGTAGTGCCTAGAGCCTGCCGCACATGCAAGATCATCACAGACGAGAACGTCTGCCCCATCTGTAAGGGCACAGAGCTGAGCGACGACTACTCCGGGCTGCTCATAGTGCTCGACCCGGAGAACAGCCTCCTCGCGGAGAAGCTTGAAGCCAAAGAGGCCGGCAGCTACGCCCTCAAGATAAGGTAAGGCGGCGCAGGAACTGACGGGGTTCAAGGATCTACGGCTTCCCTACGAGATGCGCAGTGAACTGAAGAAACCCCTGGGCAGGCTCCTAAAGGGCGAAGCCTCGGATACCGTCGCTGCCTTGAGGGAGATTCTAGAGGAGGAGGACCCGCCCTGCTTCGCCACCGTGGGGGACTACGTGACTTACTATGTCATAGGGGCTGGTCTGGACCCGGACCTGGCCGTCGTGGATCACCGGGTCATGAGGCAGGAGGTGGAGCCTTTCAACTTCAGAAGGGGGAAGATCGCCGTCTGCAACCCGGCGGGCACCATAAAAGCGGAGGCGCAGAGGGTGCTGGGGGACGCGATAACCCTTAAAAAGAGGCTGGGGGTTGTTGTTGAAGGTGAAGAGGATCTGTTGGTCCTTCCTCTCATGGCGATGATGCCTATCGGCTCCGTGATCGTCTACGGGCAGCCCCGTGAAGGCATGGTCGTGGTGACCTTGACAGAGGAGCGGAGAAGATGGGCCAAGGACTTCATGGCAGAGATGGAGGAGAACAGTTGAACCTGACGATTACATCGACGGAGACCAACCCCCTGTTCAAGAGACGGGAGGTCGAGTTCAAGGTAGAGGAGCCCTCGACGCCGAGCAGGTCAAGCGTTAGGATAGAGCTCTCGGTGGCGCTGCGCGTCGAGATGAACCAGGTCTACGTCAGGGAGATGAAGACAAGGTCTGGGACGAGGACGACGCTCGGCGTAGCCCACGTGTATGAGGACCCCGAGGCGGCTCTCAAGGTGGAGCCGAAGCACATCATAGAGCGTAACATGTCCGCCGTGTCGCCCGAGCCGGAGCCCCAGCCTGAACCAGAGCCCGAGGAGAAGAATGAGCCGGAGGAGGAGAAACAGGAGGAGTAAACGTGTCCGACATTGTGAGTAAA
>CAYFYM010000022.1:0-3066 GCA_964347405.1 uncultured Candidatus Bathyarchaeia archaeon
TACGGTGCCGGAAGAGGGCACTTCTGGGACTATATCAACGTACGTGCCACCGAGCTTCAGATGCTTAAGGCTATGAGTATCTCCGTGGTGAACACTCCACCACCCGAGGTCGAGATAGGTGAGACCTTCACCCTTGGCCTGAAGTTCACGGGCCCGGGAGGCGAGGCGTTAACCGACGCAGAGGTATCCGCGTTGCTGACCGGCGACCCCACATCATATCCCTTGGAACACGTAGGCGATGGAGTCTACAGGGAGACCTTCGACACGTCAGGATGGATGGAAGGAGATTACACGGTAAAGGTTGACGCTAGGACTGTCGGTTATATCGACAGCATCACCACCTTCGCATTGGAGGCGGTGGAACCGGCGCCGCCAACACCGCCGCCTGAACCATCGTTCTGGGAGTCGTACGGGGCCACTGTGACCGGCGTGGTCGTAGTGCTTGCCGTCGTAGCTATTGCAGCAGTGTACAGATCCAAGAAGTAAAACCTTATAACCTCCATTTTTTTTCCCGCGCGTCAATGAGCTAAACAATCAACTTATCAGTTGATAGGGTCAGTATTTAGAATTGAAAGAATCTCTGCGCAAGCGTGATGAAATTGGCGTATATCATCAAACGTACAGCATCGAGGGTCATCACCTTCATAGTGGTCATCTCGCTCATATTCTTCCTAGCAAGAAGCACTGGCACGGACCCGTTTGAGCGTTACCTGTCCGAGGACCCGCGGATCCCGTTGGCTCAGATCCAGCGGTTGAGGGCTAAATTCGGGTTGGATAAGCCGCTGCACATGCAGTACCTGGACTTCCTCAAGAGCACGCTGCAAGGAGAATTTGGGTACTCTCTGTACTATAAGAGGCCCGTCTTCGATAAAGTCATGGAAGGTTTGCCGTGGACTCTTTTCCTGTTAGGCACATCCATAATACTCTCCACTATAGTCTCGTTCGCGGTCGGCGTCTACTTCGCGTGGAAGAGGGGCACGAGGACCGACATCCTGGGGACCAACTTCTGCATGTTCATACGCTCCACGCCCCACTTCTGGCTCGGCATGATACTCCTCTTGGTCTTCGCGTACTACTACCCCATATTCCCCCTCTTCGGCGCCAGGACGCCCGGCATAACCTACGCGAACACGTTCGAGTTCATCAAGGACGTCCTGTGGCACGCCACCCTGCCGCTCGCCACCCTCCTCCTCCGGCAGGTGGGGATGTACGTCCTGTACATGAGGAACTCGACAGTCGAGGTCCTCGGCGAGGACTACATGGTCACAGCAAAGGCGAAGGGGGTGTCAGCGTGGTCCTTGATGTTTCATCATGCGGCTAGGAACGCGATGCTACCGATGGTGACTGTCACGGCGATGCGTTTCGGGTTCATGGTGAACGGCGCCATCCTGACAGAGACGGTGTTCTCTTATCCGGGGAAGGGGAGCCTGATTTACACGGCGATAACCAACGACGACTTCTTCCTGCTACAGGGGAGCTTCTTCATAGTCTCGATAACCGTTCTAGCCGCGAACCTCATAGCCGACATAATCTGCGGCATGCTGGACCCGAGGATAAAGATATGAGGGCTGAGATGAAATGACCGAACAGAAACCGGTCGTCTCACGGACGAGGATACGTCTCAACCAATTCATCGATGGGGCCAGGGAGTTCGCGTTCATCTACAGGAATAGTAAACCGGGCCTACTAGGATTAGCTATACTGCTGTTCTTAGTACTCACAGCGGTTTTCGCTCCCTTCATCTCGCCTTACGATCCATATGTGAGGGTCGACAGGCCTCTGCGGCCGCCGTCCAACAAGTACCTACTGGGGACCAACGACATCGGCCAAGACATCTTCTCGGAGCTGATATACGGGACGCGTGTTTCCCTCACAATCGGGTTCCTGGCGGCTATGTTCACTGTGGTGATTGGTACACTCGTAGGGGTCGTATCGGGTTTCCTGGGAGGCTCAGTCGACGAGGTATTGATGAGGTTCACCGATGTCATAATGATCCTCCCCAACATCCCCCTGCTCATACTCCTGATGGCCATCTTCGGCAGACAGAGCTACTTAATCATGATCCTGGCAATATCGATCACGGGATGGACTGGGACGGCGAGGATGGTGAGATCCTCAACCATCTCCATCAAGGAGAGAATATACGTCGAGGCCTCAAAGGCTATCGGCGCCGGCGAAGGACACATCATCCTCAAGCATATCCTCCCCAACGTCTCTCCCCTGATAATAGCAACCATGATCTACCAGGTGGCGGGCGCCATGATGTCTGAGGCGGGGCTCTCCTTCCTGGGGCTCGGCGACCCAGGCCACAAGAGCTGGGGGATGGTGCTCCACTACGCCCAGACCTCCGGCGGGTGGTACGCAAACCAGGGGTACCCGGCTTGGTGGTGGATAATTCCCCCGGGGCTCCTCATAGCCCTCACGGTGGCGTCTCTCGTGTTGATGGGGCAGACCATGGAGGAGATAATAAACCCGAGGCTGCGAAGACGGTAGCGCGCGCCTTAAATTTTCATGGAGCCCCATGTTTTAGTGTGCTTCCTTGAGAGAAGGTGAGGAGCTGCTATGCGTTAAGGGCCTGAGGGTCTCCCTGCTCGATGGAGGCGGCCCTAAGACGGTCATCGACCACGTGGACCTCAGCGTCCGCAAAGGCGAGACGGTCGGGTTGATAGGCCCCACAGGCGCAGGGAAGACCGTCACAGCTAAGGCGATACTGGGCGTGCTCCAGCCCGTCGGGGCCGGGAAGCCTCGGTGGAGGGTAGAGGGAGAAGCCCTTTACCGGGGGAGGGACCTGTTCAAGATGTCCGGGGAGGAGCTGAGGCATCTCAGGGGCGACGAAGTTTCCATGGTGTTCCAGAAGCCTGCGGGCTCGCTGAACCCGATCCTGGAGGTGGGGGAGCAGACTGGGGAGCCGGTGGACGCCCACGAGGAGATCGAGAGGCGGCGGCTCATGGAGATGGTGATCGACCACCTGGGCAGGGTTGAGCTGCCGGACGCGGGGAGGAGGTCCCGCTGGTTCCCGCACCAGTTCAGCGGCGGCGAGGCCCAGCGGATAATGATCGCGTCTGC
>CAYFYM010000023.1:0-10705 GCA_964347405.1 uncultured Candidatus Bathyarchaeia archaeon
ACCCATTTCCCACCAATGAATTTATAGATCCTCGCAGTGAACTCTATTTTCTGGTTGCAAGCATCAGGTACAATTGACTTCGGGCACAACGTGAGATCGATCCCGAGCCGCGGCCGTCCGGGGTTCACCTGTATGATGTAACGCTTAATTTGGGGAGCCTTACTTTCACCGCTCATTCAAATCACCTAGAGTTCCACACCCTTCTCCACCGCAACCTTGTCGGTGACGGTCACGAGCTTGAGGGTATCTGTCAGCTCTGTGGGGGTCTCGTACTTGTCGTACCAGAATCCCACAAGAGTCCGGTTTAGGGCATCGGAGGTCCTAGGTCCTACACGACCATCTTTGAGAAGCTGCTTCCCCTCCCAGTCCTTATGTGATTTCTGATATTCCTCTACGGCTACCTGAGTCTTTCTGCCAAAATCACTATCGATCCCATCGTTGTCGGGGCCTGTGTCTCCGAGGTCATATTTGAGAGCACTCAGCATTTGTTGAAGATGCTTTACTAGATCCGATCGGGAGTCCCCCCTTCTAAGGGGGCCGTCGCCTCCATCGCCACGGTTCCTCAGATCAAGGGCCGGAAGGGGGCCTGGATTGCTCCCACCTTCAACGTCCTTATCTGAACCTTGTAAAGTCGTCAGTGCTATCTTCCTCTTTCCAGCTATGAAGTTCCGTTCCTTTATCAAACCACTCTCATCTGTCTTGTCTTCGATTACTTTCCCGTCAGGCTGAGTGTGCTTGTACTCTCTATTTTGAATGGGCATCCAACTATCATAGACTAGTTTGACGCTTTCTATCACATTCGGGACGATGACTGGGACCTGCACCTCCTTCTCTTCAGCCAACTTCAATGCACCATTATCAGTTGAATTTAATTCCCTTTTTTATAAGAGTATGCGCAATATAACATATTCTCCAAAGGCAGGAATTACTTCTAACTTAAGCGTGCATCATGGTACAAGGATTCAATCTAACAAAGGAAGTTGATTCATACGATTTCATTTTTTTTAATAAACTCGATCATAAGGCCCTTCTAGCTCCCTGCGTATTTTTATAAACATACAGTGATAATGAAGGACTGAAGTTCAGATGCTCAAGCCCACCTACAAGGTCAAGATCGGATCCGAGACCTTCGAACCAAGCGCCCAAAGCCCCTTGATGAGCATCAGAGTGAACCAGGACATCGATATACCGGCTGACAGTTTTGAAACAGTGTTCGGAGTAAGCGACAAGGCCAAGAAGATCAAGGAGGGGGACGAGGTCTCAATACAGATAGGCTACGAGGAAGACCTCAAGGAGGTCTTCAAGGGCAAAGTGGACGGCGTCAGACCAGGTGTCTCCGACGTTACAGTAAGGGGGCTGAACGAGGCTACGAAGCTTCTCGAGTTAAGGGTCAACCAAGTCTATTTGAACATGAACGCTGGGCAAATCGTCAAGGATCTGGCCAATAAGGCCGGCATAAAGCCGGACGCGTCAGATGGGGTCAAGTTCTCGGTCTACTACCTAGACGACAACAAGAACGCTCATGAACACATCCGCACGCTGGCTCAAAAATGCGGATTCGACACGTACATGACTCCAGAAGGCAACCTGGTCTTTAAAAAAACCACGAAGAGTACCGTCCACGTGCTGGAGTATGGAATTAACGTGATCCAGGCAGAAGTCCAGGAGGACAGGCCCACTGTCAAGAGCGTGATGGTCCGGGGGGAGAGCGCCTCAAGCTTCAAGGGCGCGGACTCTTGGCCGTGGCTCACCAAGAAAGAGGTCTCGGGGACTAAGGAAGGATCGAGCAGCATGGGTGCCGAGATTCTGGTTCAGGACGCCAGCATAAAGGAGACAGGTGCGGCGGGTACCGTGGCTGGGGCCCTAATGGAGAACATGTCTAGGACGTTCTCGGGGGTTGTCAAGATCGTGGGCGATGCGGGTATAAAGCTCGGGGAAACCGTCGAGATCAAGGGGATGAGTAACTCGAAGATGAACGGGGAGTTCCAGGTCCGTAGCGTGGAGCATCACATCAGCAAGGAATCCGGATTCACGACCCAGATCGGATGGAGTAAGTGAACATGTCAGGAATGGTTGAAGTTATCAAGAAGATAGTGGAGGCTGAGATAAGGAAGATCCACGTTGCAGAGCTGGGCGTGGTTACGTCCATATTCCCACACGCGAGCGACAGCGACAAGGACAACTACGAGTGCAACGTGAAGTTGAAGAACACGGGGTTAGAGTTGCAGAAGGTTCCCGTCGCGACGCAGCACATCGGGCTCGCGCACATACCGAAGGTGGACGAAATGGTGCTAGTGACCTTCCTTAACGGGGATATCAACGCTCCAATATTGATAGGTCGCATGTACACCGCAGAAGATAGGCCTCCCGCCAACGACGGAGAGGAGATAATCTACATTCCACCCTACTCAGAGAACGCCGATCTTAGAAGGCTCCACATGGAGCTCCCCAGCGGCATAACATTGTCGGTAACGGACGATATCCTGAACGTGGAGGCGGGGAAAACCACGCTCAAGATCAACAGAGATGGGGACATCGAGGTCGAGTCGAACGAAAAGGTCAGTATCACCGCCAGCGGCGAAATGATCTTCAACGCGGATAAAATCACGATTGAAAGTAAGCAAGACATGAATATCAAGGCTGGGACGAATGCAACGATAAAAGGCGAGAGCGGAGTCAAAATGGAGAGTTCTGCCACACTTGAGATAAAAGCATCGGCGACGGCAAACATCGAGGCTTCCGCACCGTTAACGCTAAAGGGAGCTATGGTAAACATTAATCCATAATTGGTGTTCTCAAATGGACCAGTTGCGAGACATTCCGATAAGATCAAAGCCGTGGATGCGCACCAAATTATCACGATGGCTAATCTCCCAAGCACCCCTATGTTATAGTCAGAGGTAGAAACAATGTCTACGGAACGGCTTGGAAGGGACCTGAAAATCGTCGAAAAAGATCTAGGCTACGATCTCAATATAAGCCCATCTGGAGACCTTGAGACCATAGGAGAAGAGTACAACCTGGCTCAAGCTATCATCATGAGGCTAAACACGATGCAAGGAGAACTGACGGACATCGGGCACTCGAGCTATGGCTCACGTCTACACGAACTCGTTGGCGAGCCCAACAACGAGAGGACGAGGGAGCTCGTTAGGATATACGCTCTTGAGAGCGTGAATCGGGATCCAAGGGTGGAGGAAGTTGTTAACATCAGCGTGGAACAGATCAAGGATGACCTCAACCGTATCGACGTAAGCATCTCGGTCAGGGCTACGGGCCTGACAAGCATCCTAAACATAGTCTTCCCATTCTACCTAGAGGTGATCTGATGGCCTTCAGAAGGAGATCCTATGAGGAGACGAGGGACAGCATACTCTCACAGATAACCAAGGGAGTCGTCAACGAGAGACACGTCTACGATACCTTCCAGACGAAGTATAGGCTTGAAAACACTCCCGTAAGGGAGATCGTCAAGGTCGACGGATTAGTGGGTGGATCGACGACGACGTTCAGTGAGGGAGTTGATTACAGACTCGTTGGCGACATGCTGGAGTTGTTACCGGACGGTACCAAACCCGACGAAAAAACCGTCTTCTTTGTCAACTACACCATCGGTGAGTCGCAGGGTCTAACAGACGTCAACCCTGGAAGTGTCGTACGGACCATTGTGGAGGCTGTCAGTAGGGAGATGGACTTCCTATATGCTCAACTCAACTACGTCTACGAGGCTGGCTTTATCGATACTGCTACGGGGAGTTCCCTCGACCTCGTCGCCTCGATCCTCGGCATTCAGAGAAAATCCGCCGAGCCAGCATCTGGATTGGTCACATTCGGGAGGAATACCGATCCTGGAGACATCATTGTAGAACAAGAGGCTCACCTACAGGACGGTAGGAACTCTTATGCTCTGAAGAACACCCCTGTCAAGCAGATCGTGAAGATAGAGGGGAATCTGGAGGAATCGGAGCATGAATTCGAGTCGGGCACTGATTACACACTTGTAGGCAATAGTATCGAATGGCTCGTCGAAGGCAAGAGGCCCGACCCTAACTCGACCTTTTACGTGGACTACGTAACATATGAGCTGATCACCGTACCGTCAGGTACCAGCGTATCCACCTATACAAGGAGAACCGAGGACGCAAAGGTTTTCGAGACCACCGATGAGAGGATCCTCAAGAGGACGCCTCAGGGTAGGTGGGAGGCAATAGTTCCCGTCAAGGCTATGGAGCCCGGAAAGGGGGGGAATGTCTTCGCTGGGTCTATTGTAGTGATGCCCCAGCCCCTAGTTGGTGTGGAGTACGTCATCAACCGTGGAGACATCCTCACGGGAGTCGACGCCGAGTCTGACGAAGAGCTGAGAGAGAGGGCAAAACACGCCTTAGAGGTCGCCGGTAAGGCCACTTTTTCATCTCTAGAGTCAGCGGTCAAGGGCGTGGAGGGGGTTACGTCAGTCCTGATCGAGGACATGCCAGATGGGGTAATCGGCGTTGTCAAGATCGTAGTCCAAGGAGGTAGCCCCGAGGACATCCAGAGAGTCATCGATGAAACAAGGGCGGCGGGGATAAGGGTCGAGTTCACGCGGCCAAGGATCGTCAATATTGACATAGACCTCACCGTCGACCTAGTAAAGGGAGCCGTTCCCTCGAGAGTCGAGAAAGAGGTCGAGTCCAAGATAAGGAGCTACCTATCCGAGATGGACATTGGCGACGATGTCATCTACAACAGAGTTGTTAACACCGCGTTTAGTGTCGAAGGCGTCTACGATGTTAGCGAACTGACGATCAACACTTATCGAGATGATGTCGAGAAAGCGGTCCAGAGCACGAGGGAGAACATCGAGATAAGGGCCGACGAGATGGCCCTTGTCAGGGAGGTCAGCGTGCTCGTGAGGCCGTTCGAGCGGAGAGGAGTATGAAATGGAGAGGACGAAGAGGATGCTCGACAGGCTCCCCCTATTCTATAGGTCATGGGACAGGGACTCGCTCATATTCAACCTTCTATTCGCTATGGGTAAGAGGCTTGACGAGGCTGAGAAGGAGGTGACCGCGATCCTGCGGTCCCACTGGGTGGACACATCTTTTGGGAGCAACCTCGACAGATTAGGTGCAATTTATGGCTTCGAGAGGAAGCCACACGAGGGCGATCCAGAGTACAGGAACCGCCTGAAGCAGGCGGTGATTGAGTTCAAGGGTGGAGGTACTATAAACGCATTGTTGACCTCGGTCAGGATGACCCTCGGCCTACCAAGAGACTACCCCCTTGAGTTAGTTGAAAATCCCCCGATAGAGGTGCAGAGGGCGTTCGACGTGAACCCAGGTGATATGTGGGCCTTCTCGAGTGAGAGCGTGTTCGATGCAACCCCGACCATCGAAGTCAGCATCGAATCGGAAAGCGAGAAGATAACGAATCCCTCGATCACTAATCTGGAAACCAACGAGTCAATCGCCTTCAAGGGGGCTGTCCTCAAGGGGCAGAAACTTGTGATAGAGGAAGGCAAGGCAAGGCTCGACAGGAAGAGCGTGAGAAAGAACCTCTCGGCCACTACGGTCCCGAGGCTCCTGAGGAAACAGCATAAATGGAGATACGAGGAACCTATAAGCGAGGAGATAGGTATGTTCGATACAGCCGTCTTCGACGAGTCGAAGTACGCGATAGGCATACCAACCGTGAGGCTATCCTTCAACTGGCTAGCGCACCAGCCCTCCACGTTCGAGATTAGAATCCCCCAGCAAGCCATCACGAGGAGCGATGACCTGGCTCTCGTCGAGGAGGCCGTCAACTACATAAAGGCCACCGGCGTGAGGGCGATAGTAAAAATCGTGGATAAGTGATAGTATGTCAAAGTTTAAGCCTATCAGGAAGAGCCCTGGCGAGCTCATCCGGTCGGAGGACTGGAACAAGATCCAGGAAGATGTCAAAGCGGACCTTGAGATGCTGGAAAAGGAGATCCGCGTGCTCAGGGAGTACATCGACAGGATGGCCAAGAGCGTCACCTTGACCAACCTCGACAGCCCCGTTGGCTCGTCGTATAGACTCAACGAGGACTTGACAGGCGAAGTAGGTAATTATGCCACCAGCGTCCTAGGATATATCACGAGGCAGTGGGTCCTCGGCAGGGAGCAGGTCGGCGAGATCTGCAAATTCGGGGTCCTCGACTACTTTGACGTCTTGTACTACTGGGCGGGAGCCGCCATGAGCGAAAAAGGCTGCCTCGAGATAACGTTGGAGTATGTAGACGGGACGCTTCACTCAGAGGGAGATGTGGTCGTCCACGACTGGACCCAGCTAAGGGTCAAGGGCGACAGGAATCCATATGTCGAGTACCTGCTATCACCGAACGAGCGGGTCTGGTACAAGTACGAGATCAAGAACCCGAACCCCGACAAGGAGGTCAGATACATCTCCTTCAAGGATGTCGACGAGGAGAACTCTCCCAGGATTGCGAACGTGATCCAGCACGTGGCAAGGATCAGACCAGTATAGCCCAAGAGAACCGGGCCTTCTATATTTATCAGGAGGTCACCCATCTCCTTCAGGCTATCTATCCTAATAATTACACGTATCCACGCTCTATGGAGTGTATACGCTTGTGCTCCTTACATCCTCCGAAAAACTTTATCTTAAATTGGAACACTCTTATTTGGTCATCAATAAAAGGTCGTTGCTGAATTGTTCGATAAGATAGAATCGGCTATAATGGAAGTTCTAAGAGAACAGATAAAGAGCGTGTCAAAGGACAGCGTTTACGTAAAAAAGACCAAGCCCGGCTCGAAACTGCCGGCGATCTCCATAGCCAACGTCGCTTTCGATGTGAAAGATGTCGGGGTCGGTAGTTCGATAGGCGGGGAAGACATCCGTGCGCAAGAACAATTCAGCGGGGATGGCGAGAGAAAAGAGTTCGTTCTCTCAGAAAAACCCGTTAGGCCTCTGGTGATAGTGGAGCATCCGTCAGGGATCAGGCTCAACAAGGCCGACTACACCGTGGACTATGTTAGGGGCGCGATCACATTTCGCACGCCCCCCAAGTCGGGCGAAGACAACATCTCTATCAAGTATCTCAAGCCATTTGAGGTCAAAGGCCTGAGGCTGAACCTCACATACCACATATGCGTCTGGGCCAGCGATGAGGCTCAGAGGGACGACATAGCCGTTGAGGTCTTGGAGGTCATACTTAGGGAGGAGACGTCTCTGGACCAGCAAGGAGTAAACCTGAGACTCTCTAAGGGGTACAACACTTCGATGGGAGATGGGAAGGAAAACATCTTCGGGAAGACCTTGGAATACCTGATAGAAGCCGATCTTCGAGTGGAGGTCCCGTACCCGAGGATGGAGCGGATAGACGTCAACAAGCCCTGAGAGGAGAAAGAGAAATCAGCTCGAAACTCTCTCGAGCTCGCATGTGCGTCTATTATCCCCTCAACGCTCAGATCACCCGTCATCGTTTGGCGCTCAACACCGTTGGGCTCATCGTAATTCGTTGATTCGCGTCGCGTGTGGGGTCTTCCTCGGCATCAGACAATCAACCTTTTAAATTGAACAACAAGAGTATGATAGGACTTTGCGTGATGATGAACCATGATGCGGAAAAAAAGTCTCTCGGTTAAAGCGTTATTTTTAAGCCTTACATTGATGATCTTGTCATTTGCTTCATCTCCCCCACCTGTTCAATGTGAAAGAAAAGTTGAGATAGGCGTAATTGCGCCCGATGGGGTAAATGAGTATGCCGGGATCATCACGATAGCAAACGAAGACATTACTGAGTACATATCCCGCGAGGGGTTGGATTACAGCTTCACATACGTCATCGAGGACGCCAAGAGCCAGCCCGCGATCCAACTTGAACTTGTTCAGGGGTTCAGATCCATGGGGATCAACCTCCTGATAGGAGGCGGACAGACTTTTCAGGATCAGACCACTCTATCATATATCAATAACAACGACATGCTAATGTTCAGTCCAAGCTCTTCAATTTTCGGTTTTGGAAAGCCTGATAACTTTTTCAGGCTGTCTCCCTCGGATCGTTGGTACGCCTTGGCCCAGGCTGACGCCATGTGGACCTGGGGGATTGATGCGGCAATCGTCCTCTATCCGAGCTCTCGTGTTGGTGTATTCAATCAGTTTGTGGTTGATTTCGAGGCTAGAGGAGGCATGGCGACTCGGGGGTACGGATATGACCCCGGGGCTGCTGATTATAACGCCATCTTTTCCGAACTCGATGCCGACACTCAGGAACTTATTGACGTATTTGGGGGCGAACACGTGGGTCTTTTGTCGCTTACCACCAGCACAGTAGATATGATGAGCCTCATAGATGCATCCACAAATTTCCCCAATATGCATAACATGATATGGTTTTCTCTGGGGGGCCTCAGGCAGCCTCATTCTCTCATCGAGAATATGCCCTCAGAGGCTGAGCATCTGAAGCTGTTTAGCGTCGAATCGCACATCCTAGACACTTCAACCGCCAAAGACGTCCAGGACAGATACGAAACGATGATGGGTATGCCTTTCACGCCTTACACGGCGAACCTTTACGACATCTGCTGGATCTACGCACTCTCAGTGTTCTCCACGGGTTCAGTCGATGCCCTCACAATTGGGAGGGTACTGCCGGAGATAGCCTCGGGCTATACCGGCATAACTGGCAACTGTGCTTTGGACGAGAATGGCGACAGAGCGCCCCACGTCTTCGATATCTGGGGTGTTGGAGAGAGGGGCGGAAACGTCCGATATGCCTCATATGATTATTCGACGAAGGAGACTATCTGGGACGAGTCGCTCATAATCCCTCCTCGAATCGGCCCAGTGACGCCCGTTAACATGCCGCCCTTCGCTGTCATCAACGGCCCCTACTCGGGGGATGAGGACAGCGACATCGACTTCAGTTCCTCGGGGTCCAACGATCCAGATGGGTCCATCGTGAGCTACGGCTGGGACTTCGGCGACGGCGAAACAAGCACGGACGCCGATCCTAGCCACCTGTACTCGGATCCGGGCGAGTACACCGTGACCTTGACAGTAACCGACGACAAGGGGGCCACAGACACGGAGACTACCACTTGCACGGTGGAAGAGGTTATTCCCACCGATGACGGGGAGGGTGGCTTCCCATGGTCAATTGTCCTGGCGGTCCTCATTGTGGCAGCAGCCGCGGGGGCCTATCTATACCTGCAGAAGATGAAACTGAGAGTCAAGGTGCGTAAACCCGTCCTGTTCGACATCAGCTACGAGCCCAATGAGATACCCGCCGATGGCAAGTCGACCTCCGTGATAACCATAAAGCTGCTCGACGACGAAGGAAACCCCTACGAGGCCACGCGGGACACGACCGTGACAGTGTCAACCACGGGAGGCGTCCTGGTGAGCTCCAGCGAGGTCAAGAAGGACGAGGCCACTGGGACGATGACGATCACGGACTCGGTGAAGCAAGCGGTTGAGTCTCTCCTGACCCAGAAGGACGAGAGCGGGATGCGACTCGCCATCAAACAGGGGGAGACGAGCGTGGGCGTCGCAATCGTCTCATCGTTGGATGTGGGAGATGTGACGATCTCCGTCAGCGCGCCTGGCGTGCGGAGGAAGACGGTGAGGATGAAGTTCACCGAGAAGCGGCGTTACTGCATGCACTGTGGGACCCAGATGTCCATAGAGGGCAAGGCCTGCCCCAACTGCGGCCAGATGCCTCCCTCCGGGGTCGATGTGAAGAGCTGCCCCAACTGCGGCGAGGTGATTCCGAGCGTGGCGAGGTTCTGTGGCGAATGCGGAGCAGGCCAACCCTCATCTCAATAGATCCCTTTTTTTTAAAAAAACGTACTCTTTCGCATCTTTGCATCTGTGTGAATGCTGTGTAAACTAAAGTCTTTAATGGTTTGAGCAAAATAATATTTGGAGTGTTCGAATCATGAATGGTAGACGTTGTACACTTATTTTCATTTTAGCATTAATATTTCTCTTCTTCTCTATCACTGCGTCTGTTCAGGCGCAGGAGGAGGATCTTCCATTCACAGTAAAAGTAGTCGACGCAGCCAGTGGTGCAGCTATACAGAACATTATCGTCACCATCGAATCTGAGGGCGGTGTAAGCGAACAAAAGATAATAACAGGTTCTGAAGGCTCAGGCAGTACCATCCTTCCTCCAGGCACCTACCGCCTCAAGGCCCAGTTCATAGTCTTCGGGATCCCAATACAAATATCTTCTACTGAAATCACCATCGATGAACCAACCGAGTTTATCTACACTGTCTCAACTTTCATAATCCCTATAGAGTACATCCCCACAGCGGTCTACGGAACCACGGGGCTTCTAGCCTTATCAGGAATATATGGTACAGGAAAACGTCTATTGGGGTTGCGAGGAATGCCTAGAGGTCTTACAGCTGGTGCATCCTGTGGCGTCTCAAGCGGGGGAACGGTATGGAGACCACCTGAGAGACCCAAAGACTTGGTTACGGGGACTGAATGCAACATCGTCATCGAAGGAAACGTCTGGAAGCCTCCCGAGAGGCCTAAGGACCCTGCGACCGGTGAATCGTGTGGGATCATGGTGGAGGGCACCGTGTGGAAGCCTCCTGAGCGGCCTAAGGACCCTGCGACCGGCGATTCTTGCGGCATAGTTACTGAGGGCACTGTCTGGAAGCCTCCTGAGCGGCCTAAGGACCCTGCGACCGGCGAGTCTTGCGGTATCATGGCTGAGGGCACTGTCTGG
>CAYFYM010000024.1:0-5072 GCA_964347405.1 uncultured Candidatus Bathyarchaeia archaeon
GAGTTTGATTGGTGGAATACTGGACAGTTTGATTCATTACCACCGTACTCTTTTTGGTGATCCAAGAATCTCTGGTTGTCGGCATGGGTCTGGTTCACATTGCGGAGAAAAGACGTTGCAATGAAAAACACCCAATATAGTCCCAGTTGTACCATTATGTAAATAGCGTTTACACCGGGAGGCTACACTACGCCCTCCTTCCGCAGGGACTCTGCTTCTTCCTCGGTGAGCCCGAGGAGTTCGGTGAGAACCTCCTTTGTGTGCTGGCCGAGGAGGGGCGCCGGGGTCGTGGCGTCGCCGGGGGTGTCGCTGAACTTTATTGGGAACCCGGGCTCGACGATCTCGCCGAGGACCGGGTGGTTGACCTTGACGAACATCTCCCGGGCGGCGGCCTGCTCGCAGCGCTGGGCCTCGTCGAGGTCCTGGACGGGGCCCACGGGGACGCCTGTCTCGGCGAGGGTGTTCACCACCTCGTCGGTGGTGCGCTCGCTGACCCAGCTCTTGACCACGTCCTCGGTTAGCTCCTCGACGCCGAGGAGCTCCTTGAACCAGTCGGTTATGCGGCCGGCTGGGAGGCTGAACATGACGTACCCGTCGCGGGTCTTGTGGAGCCCTGAGACGCCTACTCGGCCGGCTCTGCCGGCCCTGAGGAACGTCAGACCCGCTAGATTCCAGAAGCTGAAGCTCTGCATGACGGCCATCATGCTGTCCATCTGGGCGACGTCGACGCGCTGCCCCTTCCCCGTCTTTTCTCGGTGTATGAGGGCGGCGAGGATCCCTATGAGGCAGGTGAAGCCGGGGATCGTGTCGGCGATGGCGTCGGGTGCCTGCAGCGGCGGCCCCTCGGGGTCGATGGCGTCCTTCATCACCCACCTGTAGCCGCTGGTTGCCTGGGCGATGGGGTCGAAGCTCCTGCGGTCCGCCCACGGCCCGGTGTGGCCGAAGCCGCTGATGCTCGCGTAGACGACGCCGGGGTTGAGGCCCCGGAGCACGTCCCAGCCGAGGCCCAGCCGGTCCATGGTACCCGCGCTGAAGTTCTCCATGACTACGTCGGCGCTCTTAACCATCTCCATGAAAAGAGTCTTGCCCCTGGGGTGCTTGAGGTCGAGGGTGATCCCTTTCTTGCAGCGGTCCACGAACATGAAGTAGGGGCTCTGTCCCTTGATGAGGGGAGGGAACATGCGGGTCATGTCCCCCCAGGCCGGCTCTATCTTTATGACCTCGGCGCCCATGGCGCCCATGTACATGGTGCATATGGGGCCCGCGTGGGCGTGGGTGAGGTCCAGCACCCTGATTCCTTCGAGAGCAGTCATGGTACAGAATAGAGTATCTTGGATTATTGAATCATCCTTATAAAAACAACACGACACGGAGCAGCAGACAAAATGATATTTTTCTAAACCATTTTATGTATATCATTGTTTCCTGTACGTGCAACTCATAGATGATTTAAATCCTCTTTACACCCACACGTTTGTGTGGGTTATATTACGAGGTAGAGGGTTTGAAAGACTTCGTTAAACAGCTTGGAAAGTTTTCTCTTAGATCCATAGACAGAGCGGTTTTTCGCGGCGGCTTTCATGAGAAGGACACCATCGTCGCCTTGGGGTCTCCCCGCTCGGGGACGACATGGATCATGGAGATGCTGAACCATCTACCCGGATACACTACTGTCTTCGAGCCCCTTCACCCAGAAAGGTTTCCCAGAGCCGGAGAGTTGAAGGTGTCAATGAGGCATTACGAGGCAGAAGGAACAGAAAACAATGCCTTACGGGTATACTTGGGCAGCGTATTCAGAGGGGGAGTGCCCTCTCTAAGACCACGTTACAGGTTAACCGTCGGCAATTTAGCTAAAAGAGTAACCGCGACCAAGCTTGTAGTGAAATGTGTCAGAGCTAACAGGCTTGTTCCATGGATTTTAAAAAATTACGATATTCGGGCACTTATCTATATCATCAGGCATCCGTGCGCAAACCTCGCATCTCAGCTAAGGACAGGTTACAGCGGATACGATGTCTACCGTTTTACTCCATCCATAGATGAGATAATAAACGACGCAGACGAGATCGGGTTCGACGATTCGATAATTAATAGACTAAGGGGAATAACGACCGAAATCCAGAAATTAGCGGCTGTTTGGGCGATGGATCAAGTAATACCCCTAAGACATTACGACCCAAGGATGTTCAAGCTCTCATACGAAGATATGTCTTCAAACAGTGAAAAAGAAGTTATGAAGCTGCTTCGGTTCCTAGGTGAAACAGATCGTTACGAAAACATAATACATGAAATCAAACGACCCAGCATATTATCGAAAAGGAAGACGAGTCCAGACGGTGTGAGGAAAAAGACTTCCTGGAAAAATGAGTTGAGAGCCAAACAGGTTGAGAATATTAGACTGGTATTAGAATGGTTTGATGTCTCATTCGATGATGAGAGCTATACCATTCTAGACAATACATTTCCGACTAGATGAAGGTGGAAGCCAATGAAAACATAGATTCCAAATCCATAATAATATTATATAAAATCTCTTTCGCCCTATATCGGTGTGAATGCTGGAAACTCTTGATGTTCAAAGCAGTGTATATTATGAAGAAAATTTATGCAGATTTTGGGACACGACGCATGTTACCGCTCGAATTTCTTTACAGAATAGATTAGAGGTAATGCTGAAGGGAAAGTCTTTACTTTTTTGGGCTCAGAAGAGAGGTTGGAAAGGAAGCCTGCCGATGTACCTCTTTAGTTGCCCTTTACATGGTCACGTAACGAGTCATCCCGTCGGTCAGGATGAAAGATTGGTCTGCCCCCACTGTGATTACATACTAGAGTGCTGAGAACAATATGTCTCTTAGTTATCCCGTAATAAAAAGTGAAGTAATAACCGATATAGATGCAACGAGCCCTGAGAAAAGGGTACCGAACTACATTGCCATAACTATAGCGTACAACGAAGAAAAACATATCAGAAATACCATCGAGAGTGTTTTAAACCAGACAATAAAGCCACGATTCTACATCGTAGTAGATGATGGGAGCACGGATCAGACGCCGTTCATCGTCTCCGAGTACCCAGTGTATTACATGAGGGTGGATGAACCTAAATTCTACTTGGGCTCCATGAACATGCACAGGGCGCTAGTTCGTGGCATTAAAAAAGCAACAGACTTGGTCCCAGACTGGGATTTTTTGTTCAAAATCGATGCGGATAGCGTGATTCCTGAGAACTATTTTCAAGTTCTCCACGGTAAAATGAAGGACACCCCCAGGCTTGGTATATGCAGCGGCTTAATGAGGGGGGGTAACATCTGGAAAGGCAGAGCCAGTGACGGAGCCAAGCTATACAAACGTGAATGCTGGGACATGATCGGGGGCCTCGATAGGACAATTCACTGGGATACCCACGCAATTGTGAAGGCTTACTGGAAAGGGTGGGCAGTCAGGGCGTTTAGAAATGTGACTTACGATGAACGCAGAACCTCAGAACGTGAAAATCTCTACGAGTGGTACATAACGGGAATCACTCGATATTACCTTGGGTTCCCGCTTGTTCATACCATAGGAGCAGCGGCGTTATATTGTAAAAAGAAGCCTTTCTTCATTGGCAGCTTAACAATGGTTCTAACACAGTTTTTATTTACCCTAAACAGGGCTAAAAAACCCTTCAATAGTTCATACTATGATTTTGCTAAGATATTCGTTAAAAATGAGACACGTATGCATCTGTCTGAGAAAACAAAGACCTTCTTAGAAATATTCAATAGGTTTCTATAATACACGAATTATAGGAACAAACGGGTTTTTTCTGGGTCATATATCACAGCTTTTCTGCATTGGATCAACGTCTTTTATCTTTACAGGCTCGCTTTGAAGCTTGGAAGCCATACCAAGAACAGGTAGGCCAGAACGAGGCATACACCGATAAACGTGATCACTATAGCTAAGCCTTCACCCACTTTGCCCATGATCCAACATTTAGCCACAGATAAATGAAGGTTTGTGCCACCAACTAGGAGACACACAATATGCCGGTTCGGGGGCACGTTTATCGGAAAACATGGAGAGGTCGGTCTTGATCATTAGTAATCTTCCATGCACGTCTTTCAGCGATATCCACCCACAGTAAACCATTAAATGCCCTTCAAGCCCAAGTACACTCAGGCCATAAGTTTAAAGGAACTGTCACAGGCATCTCTGAAGAGAGATACTTCAGCTATACAAAGACCACCATTGTAAACTACCCTTGGTATGAATCTTAACCACAAAGAACCAATTTTTTTCAGGGAACTAAGATGCTTCAGTAGAGTGAGGATAAAACCACGTATTGACCGGGGATATGACCGGGGATTTGGTTAAAAATAATGAAATGAGGGGTTGATGGGGCCTACATCTCCCTGAGCCGCTTGATGCGTTCCTCGATGGGCGGGTGCGTCGCGTACAGCGCGTCCAGGGCGCTCCTGTTGGGGTCCGCGATGAAGAGGTGGCTCACCGCCTCGCTGACCTTCATCTCGCCCCGGTTGTGCTTCATTATCTTCTCCAGCGCGTCCGCCAGCCCGTCCGGGTAGCGTGTGAGCTCGGCGCCCGAGGCGTCGGCCATGTACTCGCGGCGCCTGCTGACGGCCAGCTGAACGAGCCGCGTCACTATGGGGGCGAATATGGCGAGGATGAAGCCCACGGCCACGATGATGAGGCCGAGGTTCCCCCTGTCCCTGTCGCGTCTCCCCCTCCTGCCTCCCAACCGGTAGCTGCGGAGGATCATGTGGCTCAGTATGCCCGCCAGCCCGACGAGCACAGCGACCAGAGTCATGAACTGGACGTCCCTGTTCCTGATGTGGCTGATCTCGTGTGCCACGACGCCCTCCAGCTCCTGCCTGTCCAGGGCCCTCATGAGCCCGGTGGTCACGGCAAGTGACGCGTGCTCCGGGTCCTTGCCCGTCGCGAAGGCGTTGATCTCGTCGCTGGGGACCACGTAGACGTCGGGCTTCGGGATGCCGGCGGCTATGGCCAGCCCCTCCACCGTGTCGTTGAGGTAGGTGTACTGGGGCCCCTCCGCGGGGACGGCTCCGGTGCTG
>CAYFYM010000025.1:0-1594 GCA_964347405.1 uncultured Candidatus Bathyarchaeia archaeon
CCCCCGGGCTCAGCCGCCCTCGCCCGGGCGCTCCTCGTGGGGCTCCGCGCCATCCCCGTGGTCATGGCCAACTATGAGCCGGGGTCCAAGCACCAGCGGGCCCTCACCCAGAGCCTCACAGGGTGCCAGGTCATCCCCGTGCTGTCAAGGGAGGAGCTAACGGGAAGCATCTGGACGCCCTACACGGCGTGGGTGTACAACTGGCCCCGGATGAGCGTCGCCCAGGCCGAGGAGGCCGCCGAGGCGCTGCTGAACGAGCTGAGCCCTACCGCGGTCGTCACGGTGGAGGCCGTTAGCTGCAACGATAAAGGGATAAGGCACGGCGCCCTGGGCGGCCCGGGTAACTCGGGCGACCCTAGGGAAAAGTTTGTACGCTGGAACCAGCTGCTGGACGCCGCGAAGCGGAGGGGCGTACTCACCATCGCCACCGGGGACAACGGCAACGAGTGCGGCTTCAACACAATCAAGGAAATCCTCGTTAGGCACCACGAGTACTGCAGGGACTGCGGATGCCCATGCGGCGCAGGAATAGTCTCAGCCGCCGGCGCCGACCTGGTCATTCCAGCCACATCCAGCAACTGGGCCGCCTACGGGGTTGAAGTGTGTCTAGCCCGGCTCCTAGGCGACCCGGACGTGATGCACGACGAGCAGACCCACTACAGGACACTGGTGAACTGCGCGAACGAGGGCATCCCGGACGGCGCCACCGCGATGCCGAGCCCAAGCACCGACGGCTGCAGCCACGAGGCATGCATGGCTGTAATCACACAGCTACGGCAGACGCTCTTCATGAGTATGAAGGAGATTGTAAGGGAGTCCAGGTAGCTACTCGTCCCAGTAGTGGTGCCTCGTGCCGCGGCGCAGCCACGCCTCCAGCCCCATATCCTTCATCTCTCTGAGGTTCAGGAGGCAGGCGCCGAGGTTGAGCCCGCCGAGTACGGAGGTTAGGGTCATACAGTGTTCGAACTCGCTGCACTCGTGGCACGCGTAGAGGCCCCGCGTCTTGCAACAGTTCCTCACGACGCACGATGCTTCATCCTCGGTTCTCTCACGGCAGGTCTTATGGCACTTCAGCTCGGCCATGAACATCAGCATATCTATTAGCCTGTCGTAGTTGCCGAGCTTCCCCGGGAACACGTTCTTCGCGGTCATGTAGAACTTGTACTTGTCGAGGACGTCGAGGAACTCGTCAGCGGCCTCGGCGATGACGCCGGTGTACCCGAGGCAGTCGCCGCAGTATATTCCGCAGTATGTCACCAGCTCAGCTTCTCCGTTCATAGAAACCCCCTTCAGCTGTTAACCAGAGGAGTAACGCCTCGTTTGATAAACCTTAGCATCATAGGGGGAGGCGGGGAAATAGGAGTTAGTAGCTTTTAGGCTCGGGGTCCCGCTGGAGGCTGCCGACGAGGCAGTGGATGCTGCCGCTGTTCCTAGGCCTTATGAGGCTCGGTATGTGAACCTCCACCACCTCGACACCTATGGACTCGAACCACTTTGTGGCCTTGGGGTACTGGTCGCTGGTTATTATCTTCATGGGCTCCAGGACGACGCCGCAGTCTGGGCCCTTGGCGAAGCCGCGGGTGTCTATGCTGAC
>CAYFYM010000026.1:0-2588 GCA_964347405.1 uncultured Candidatus Bathyarchaeia archaeon
GTGCTGCCTAGGGGGGCGTAGACCTTCTCCCCCGTCAACGTGTGGGTGCACTCGACGCAGTCGCCGCCTGCGTAGATGTCAGGGTCGCTGGTCTGCATGTGCTCGTCGACGGCGACGGCCCCGGTCGGCCCTATGTCGAGGCCGGCGTCGGCCGCCAGCTCCGTGTTGGGGCGGACGCCTATGGCCATGATCACGAGGTCTGCCTCGACCCTGACGCCGTCCGCCGTCTCCACGGCCACCACCCTGCCTGTTTCGTCGCCGTGTATCACGGTCACGGGGCTTCCCTTCACCACCTTCACGCCGTTCTCTTTGAGGTAGTTCTCCAGCAGCAGCGCCATTTCCGTGTCGAGGAGGTTGGGCACCAGCCGGGGCATCATCTCCAGCACCGTCACCTCGCCGCCCCTCGCGACGAAGGCGCCGCAGGTCTCTATCCCTATGAGGCCGCCGCCGATGACGGCCACCTTCTCGGCGCCCCCGTCGACGGCGTCCTTTATGGCCTTCGCGTCGTGGGGGTTGTAGAGCCTGTGTACGCCCTCGAGGTCGACGCCGCCCATCCGAGGCACGAACGGGCTGGCCCCCGTCGCCAGGACGAGCTTGTCGTAGGGGATCTCCCGCGTCTCACGGGTCCTCAGGTCCTCGACCGTTACGGTCTTGGCTCCCCTGTCGATCTTCGCGGCCTCCGTCCTGTCCAGCACCTTGAAACCCATGTTTACCTTGAAGTACTCGGCGTCCCTGATCGTTTTTCCTCCCAGGAGGCTGCTCCACTCCTTGATCACGTCCTCGATGTAGAAGGGCATCCCGCAGCCCGCGTAGCTGACCAGATCCTGACGCTCGACAACCGTGATCTCGGCGCCTGGCTCCAGCCTGATGAGCCTCGCAGCCGCCTTCGGGCCCGTGGCGACGCCTCCGATGACAAGAACCTTCAAGACATTGCCTCCTGAATCCTTTCACATTATTCGTGCCCATATAAAACGGTTCGACAAACGCTGGGAGGGCTTCCGGGCTGTCGATACGTTGTTAAGCCCTTGCGCCGTGTAAGAGGGCATGAGCGTTCTCTTCGAGCCTTACCGGATCAGGAATCTACGTATCAGGAACCGTTTCATGAGGAGCGCCACCACGAGCTACTGGGCCGACGAGGAGGGCGTGGTCAGGAACGCCCACGTGCATCTCTACAGGCGCCTCGCCGAGGGGGGAGTCGGCCTCATAGTGAAGGGCCACCTATACGTCGCGGACGACGGGAAAGCCCACACTGGGATGGCGGGCATAAGCAGCGGCAGGCACATACCGATGCTGAGGAGGCTAACCGACGCCGTCCACGAGGCGGGCGGCAGCATAGTGGCGCAGATAAACCATGCCGGAGTGGTTCACAAGCCCGACAGGGCGGGGCCCAGCGAGTACAGCGAGGACGGATGGACCGCCCGTGAGATGAAGGTGGACGAGATCGAGGCGGCGGTGGAGGCCTACGGCTGCGCCGCCGAGAGGGCGATGCAGGCGGGGTTCGACGGCGTCCAGATACACGGCGCCCACGGCTACCTCGTAAGCCAGTTCCTCAGCCGCCTAGTGAACAGGCGCACAGACAGGTGGGGCGGCAGCCTGGGGAACCGGATGAGGTTCCTCATGGAGGTCTACGACGAGGTCAGAGGCCGGGTCGGGAACCAGCCTGTGCTCGTCAAGATGAACTGCGACGACTTCAGCCCAGACGGGTTCACCGTCGAAGACAGCGTCAAGGTGGCGTTGGCCGTCGCCGAGAAGGGCATCGACCTGATAGAGGTCAGCGGCGGCGGCAGGGGACGGAGGGAAGCGCTCAGGGCACGCGCCAGGCACAGCGACCCGGCCTACGCAGACCTGGCTTTCGCCGGCCACGCGTCGAAGATACGGGACGCCACCCGGCCGACTCCCATGGCCCTCGTCTACGGGTTCAGGAGGCTCGAGACCATGCGTAGGGCGGTCGAGACGGGGCTCACTGACGTGGTGAGCATGAGCAGGCCCTTCATAAGGGAGCCCGACCTTGTGAGGAGGCTCCAGTCCGGCCAGCGGATGGTCTCCTGCACCAGATGCGACGCGTGTCGCGGCGACGACGTCTTCGGGAAGACCATGTTAAGGTGCCAGCTAGAGTAGGTTCACTCGGCCTATGGCAGCCTCCGCACTCGATGTCCTCGGGTCTGTGGGAGGTATCGTGGTTTTCGCCCCATTTTTTGGCCAGCGCTGTGAGGGCCTCAGAGTCGTTGTTCTGGGTGGCTATGTACGTCTCGCACTGCACAGTCCAGCCCGCAGTATGCATTCATTGGGGGAATCTCTCCCATCTTCCTTGATGCTTCCAAGCGAGTCATTGCTCAGTCCTCGATCCGCTCTAGCTTGAAGATCACGGGCCTCTTCCCATCCGTGCACGATGAAAACATCATTCCCGGCCTGCCGATGAAGGGGAAGTCCCCACCCATCATGAGCTGGGCGACGTCCCTGTAGATGTCGCCGAAGGCCCAGTTGCAGAAGCCCGGGGGGCAGACCATGCTCTCCATGACGAATTCCTGGCCGGGGGAGAGCGCCTCGCAGGGGGTGACCGAGTCGACAAGGTCCTCGGGGATGTCGTC
>CAYFYM010000027.1:0-11492 GCA_964347405.1 uncultured Candidatus Bathyarchaeia archaeon
ACACCAGAAACGGATACACGCACCTGCTTATGAATAATTCAGGTCAGGGTGTGTGAAACACACGCCCCTCCCGGGCTCCAGGCACTCCACCCTAACGACGGCGTCTACTTTGATGGGCCCGTAGACGTGGGGGTACAGCTCGCCGCCTCCCCCGTCCTCCTCGACCACCCGCGAATCCAGCCTGTCCGGGTCGATGTGGAGCAGGACTAGGCCCAGCTGCCCCCTGTAGACAATGTTAGCCACCTTGATCATCTGATGCGGGTACGAGCAGTGTATGAAGCCCTGTTCCCCCAGTGAACCCGTCCTGTAATACCCGTCCACTTGAGCTCTAGCCCAGTCCCCGCCGTGGGCGATGTGAAGCAGCATGGAGTAACCTCGACCGGGTACGTTAATAATGATACCTCCACGGGCAACCGGGATGCGTCGTGGGTAACGCTCTCGGCAACCCCGTTCAGGACATCGTTCTGGGCGCGTCCCCGGGGCTACCGCCGGGGCAGCGATGCCGAATCAAAGCAGTGCACAAGTAGTAGCCTCGTTTTTAAGGCAAGCAACCATAGTTCAAGGTACATTGATCCAGCTAGAGGGGAGAAACCCTGTGCAGGAGGCGCTGGACACGGGGACCGTGACCCTCATTAGAGTAGAGGAAGGTAAGCAACAGGACCCCAAGATACAGGAGATCCTCGGCGTCGCCACAGGAAAGAGGGTGCCCATCGAGTTCGTCGCGAGGCAGAAAATGGACAGGATAAGCGAAACCGGGCACCACCAGGGAATCATAGCCGTTGCCGAGCCCAGCCCAACGTGGAGCCTGGAGAAGGTGCTCATAGAGACAGGGAGAGAAGCCTGCATACTAATACTGGACCGGGTGCAGGACCCCCACAACCTGGGAGCTATACTCAGAACCTCCGACGCCGCCGCGGTGGACGGGGTGGTCATACCCAAGAGGGGAAGCGCCGACCTCGGGGCCACCGTCCACAGGGTATCCATGGGGGGCAGCCTCCACGTCCCCGTCTGGAGACAGAGCCTCTTCACCGCAATCAAGGCCCTGAAAGACGACGGCTTCAGGATAGTCGGGGTCGACGCCTCCGCGGATACACCCTACTGGGGGATCAACCTGACTGGAGCCGTGGCCTTCGTGCTGGGCGGCGAGGACAGGGGCATGAACCCCACCCTACTCGACAAGTGCGACGCCACCGTCAGGATACCCATGATGGGCAAGGTACCCTCACTCAACGTAAGCGTCGCCACAGCCATAGTCCTCTACGAGAGGCTGAGGCAACAAGAAAACAGGTAAGAAAAACCGGTCAGCGTCTATAGGCGTTGCTGATGATCAATACACCTATGGCTATGATGAACAGAGGCCAAAGCGTGTCCCACCCAGCCCACCAGAACATGTCCTCCAGCAGAGTCGAGAGACCAAGAAGAACCAGAAACGCGCCTATGAGCAGGGGCCAAGTCATCCTGTTCCTGCCGCCGAAGCAGTCGTCTTCAAAGTCCCAGTCCCGTCTCCTCGACCTGTACGCCGGCGGACGGAGGCTGGCTCCGCAGTTCTTGCAGACCTCCGCGTCATCCTCGTTCTCGGTTCCGCACTTAGTGCAGTACACCAAAATCGTCACCTAGAACGCTGATCGTCATACTCTTATAGAAACGTTACTCACGGAATGTTACCTTGTAGCCGTCTGGGCACGGCTCAGTGCACCGGCTGCACACCCTATTATGCTCCTCTTGGGACGCCCTGACGCGCGCCGCAACCCAGAACAGCATCGAGGCCAGCAGGTAGGCTTCAACGTAGAAGCTGGCGCCCAGTACTCTCATGGAAGCGGCTAACATGAAAGCGCCGAAGACCAGCGCGACGTTCAGCGCCAGGTGGAACAGCGGGCTGCCCATGTCGATGAAATGCTGGACGAGCCCAAGGGCGACGAGCAGGGCGCCGGTGTAGAATACGGTCACCGGGTCACCTACGCTGAACCCGCCGAAGAAGCACAGGAATCCACCAATGATGGCCGAGATGGCTCCCAGTGCGAGCCCCGTGCACCCGGCGCAAAGCGTCCTACCGTATATACTCAAAACGTGTCCGCTGAACTCCGGGCAGTTAGGGTGGTGACCGACGAGCCCCGGGCGCCGCTCCGCCCCGTGCCCTGCTCCCCTCAGCCTCTCTGGAGCTACAGCCGCGACGAGGCCCCCCACGCATATGAGGATGAAGAAGCCGCCGGCTACGAGATTCTGGGAGCCGAAGGTGATCCTTGGGACGCTCGGGCTGAACGTAAGCAGCCCGAGGAACACTAGGAGAAGCAACCCGATAGAGACGTACAGTATCTGGGTCCTCCGCCCGACCAGGCCGTGCCTGATGAATCCCCGGTACAGCTTCCCCGGGTCCGGGACGAGGAAGGGCGTCCTCTCCCTGTATCTGCGGTACTCGTCGCCGAACCTCTCCTCCAGGGCCGGCTCCTCCCTCAGCTTGACAATAGCCGCGTTCAGCAGCAGGACCAGGGGGGTGATGGACAGCGCCATCCCCGGCGACTGAAAGAGTACCCCCATCGCCAACGGGAGAAGCGAGTAGCCCAGCACCATCGGGTTCCTCGTGTAGGCGTATACCCCGGAAGTGACCAGCCTGCTGGTCTTGGCGTCCTCGACGGCCTCGCCCCAGGGCAGGCCTCCCCCGCGGTGGTAAAGGAGACGCGTCGACCTCAAACCGACTCCTAGGCCGAAAACGAAAACCGCTACACCGACGTAGAGGTTCCAGGGAAAAGGAGGGTAGCTCCGTAGACCGAGGAAGATGTCCACTTGCCTACCCGCGATGTAGGTGATGACGGGCATGGCAACGAATATCAACAGGTACAGCGCCAGCTGCCTGGCCTTCACGGACGCCGTCCGGGTCTGTTCGTCGTAAGCCATGTCCGTCGCCTCAGAACAGGCTCTTCAGCTGCATGAGCAGCGCCTGCTTCGATAGGTAGGCGTAGGTGCGCCGGGTGAAGGGGTTCCTGCTGCCTATCCCTCGGAACCTGCGGTCCCAGCTTCCGAAGAAGCTCTCGTAGCACTTGTACAGCTCCTCTTGGACCTCCTCGCGTGTCAGGTGCTCTGTGGGCATGACGGCGTGGACCATATCGTAGTGGGCCCAGTTGTCGTCCATGATCCAGCCACATCTCCTCGCCTCCTCGTATATCTCGGTGCCTGGGAACGGGGTCAACACGAAGAACGAGGCTATGTCGGGGTCGAGCGTGTCCGCGTACCGTCGCAGAGCGTCGATGGACTCGTGGCTGTCACTCCTCTCCCCTATGATGAAGGTCCCCTGCGTGAACATATCGTTCTCCCGTAACTGCTCCACGGCCTTCGCGGCGCGCGCCTCGTCTATGCCCCAACGCCTGAAGGAGCTGAGGGTCCCCCGGCTGGGGCTGTCGAAGCCCACGAGGGCCCAGACTGCCCCCGCCTCCCGCATCGACGCCACCGTCTCGGGGTTCTCCACAACGTCGTCGACCCTGACCTGGCAGAACCACTCGATCTCGTCCCCGAGATCCCGCTCTACGAAGCCCTTGCATATCTCCTGGGTCTTCTCGCCCAAACCGAGGTTGTCGTCGGAGAACCAGAAGAATCGGCTGCCGTACTCGCTGTAGAGGTGCTCGAACTCGTTGACCACCCTCACGGGGGACTTGTGGCGGTGACATTTGCGCCAGAACCTCCACTGGCTGCAGTAGCTGCAGTCGTGGCGGCAGCCCCTGGAGCCCTCGACTATGGCGAAGGGCTTCCCCTGGTCGGCCATGAGGGAGAAATAGTAACCAGACATGTGCTCCGCAACCTTGTGGTACGCCGGGTATGGGAGCGAGTCGAGGTCGCCGATGATGGGCCTGTCCGGCTGATGATGGATTTCCTCGCTGTGTCTCAGTGAGACCCCTGGGACGGCGGCTGGCCTCCCTTCCTTGACGGCTCGTAGAAGCTCCGTGAAGGTCTCCTCCCCCTCCCCCCGCACGATGTAGTCTACGAACGGGTAGGCCCTGAGGGTCTCGTTGGCGAGGGCTGTGAAGTGCTGGCCGCCCAGTACCGTGACCGCTTCAGGGTTCAGCTTCTTGGCCGCCTCGGCGGTCCTGACGGCGTAGAAGGCGTTTGCCGTGGCCATCCCAGAGGGGGCGACGACGTCCGCCTCGGCGTTCTCCATCCTCGCCTCCAAGCCGTCCCAGTCCAGTCCCTCGCTCTGGCTGTCCACGACCTCCACCTCCGCCCAGGGGAGACGTTCCTCGACGTATGCGGCGAGGCATAGGAGGCCGAAAGGCGGCAGGATGTACTGCCCCATGATGAACCAGAAGTCCTTGGGAGGCTCGACGAGAAGCACCTTCATGGCGGATCACAGATGCGGAGACAAGTTGATAGGTAAACTAGTCAGCCAAGCCTTAAAAACAGTGGACTTCGAGAACCATTTTATTCCGCCTTTCCCTGTGGCTTCCTGCAGGTTCCATGAGCTTGAAGGCCAGGGGGCCCCTTTCCCCGATAAACGTCATCGTCTTAAACGTCCTAGTGGACATGACTGGGTTCGGGATAATAATACCGCTCATACCCTTCTACGCGCAGAGGTTGGGCTCGGGTCCCTCCGGCATCGGCGTCCTCCTCGCCAGCTTCAGCGTCATGCAGCTATTGTTCTCGCCGCTCCTCGGCAGGATATCGGATAGAAGGGGGCGTCGGCCGGTCCTGCTCTTCAGCATATTGACCTCCGTCGGAAGCTTCCTCCTGTTCACGTTCGCGGAGAGTTACCTCATCCTTCTATTGTCCCGGCTTATCGCGGGCTTGGCTACCGAGGGCGCAGTAGCCCAGGCGTATGTGGCGGACATTACAACGGAGGAGGAGCGCTCCAAGGGGATAGGCATGGTCGGTGCCGCCACGGGGGTGGGCTTCATCCTCGGCCCAGTCGTGGGGGGCCTCCTCAGCCCGTACGGGCTCAGGGCTCCGGGCTACGCCGCCGTTCTAATGGGGGTGCTGAACCTCGTCTTCGTGATGTTTTTCCTGCCGGAGCCGGAGAGGCTGAGGAGCGGCGAGGAGCCGCGTAGCCTCGCCGAGTCCCTGTCTGAGGTGCTCGACGCGGTTAGGGCGCCTCTGACTGGCCAGGTGTTGACCATATTCTTCGTCATAACCCTATCTTTCGCCGCGATCTCTGTGATCGTGCCTCTGCTGGCGATAGACTTCTACGGCTTCACCGAGGTGGAGATGAGCTATGTTTTCATCTTCATAGGCGTCGTCCAGGTGCTACTGCAGGGCATCGCCATGAGCAGGCTCGTGAGGACGCTAGGGGAAGAGAAGCTCATAGTCTTCGGGCCGTTGCTGATGCTCTGCGGCGTGTTGCTGATGCCGCTGCTCAGGGGCCTGGCGTTCTTTGGCTTCAGCATAGTCCTCGTCTCGGTCGGCGTGGGGTTGACAAACACCAGCGTTCCCAGCTTCATCTCCCTCATTTCTCCGCCGGACAAGCAGGGAGGCGTGCTCGGGGTGACCCAGTCGGTGGGCAGCGTGGCACGCATCCCCGGCCCGCTCATCGGAGGGGTGGCGACGGAGCTAGGCGGAATAGGGCTCCCCTTCTACGTGAGCGCCTTCCTGCTGCTCATCCCGTTCCTGCTGGGCTGCAGGGTCTTCAGGGCGTGCACCCTGAGGGGCCTGCTGGAGCCTCCTAGTAGCCGTCGGCGTTTCCCAGGCGGCGTGGATCAGCCGTTCCACTGAGCAGCCCCGTCTCGTGGTCCAGCCACACTGTCTGCATGCTCCCCATGGGCCAGTGGTACTCGCCCAAGGGCCTGGTCATTATTCCCATCCTCTTGAGGCCCCGGACGACCTCGAGGGGCAGCCGGCTCTCAGCCTCCAAGGTCCAGTCGTCCCTCATGGGCCAGAACCTCGGCGCGTCTATCGCGGGGTAGGGCTCCCAACCATGCACCAGTACGCTGACGAGGACCTGAGGGACCGTGAATATGCAGTCGCCCGGGGAGCCGAGGGCCATCCAAGGCTCACCACCCCTCAGAACAAGCGTGTTGGCTATGGCGTGCTGTGTCCTGCCGCCGGGCTCGGCGAGCGCGTACCTCTCCCACCCTATTCCGCTGCCCGGCACCCCGTCCACAACCACGCCGGGTATGCCCGCGCCCCCCGTCTCCATCATCTGCACCCAGTTGCCCATGGGGTCCACGACGCTGATCTCGCAGCTGTCATGGGGCGCGTGACCCGTGCCTGGGAGGCTTCCGCGGTGAGCCGCCTCGCCGTGGGTGAGATCGAGGAACCAGGTCAGGTCGTGGGTGGGCCTGCTTCCCCTCCAGAGATCCGCGGTCACCTTGTGGTACTCCTCCGATAGCAGGGCCTCCGTGGGGTTCTCGTAGTAGTCAGGGTCGTGGATGAGGTTCCTGTCGTGGTGGGCGCGGCTAAGCGTCCAGGCCATGAGGGCAAGCGTCTCCGCCGACTCGGTGTAGTGACCCATCTCGCCTAGGTCGAAGTTGTCGAGGACTCCGAGGAGGAACCCCATGTAGAAGCCCCCTCTCTGGGGCGGCGGTATCCCGACCACCGTGTCCTCGCCGCAGGGTATGCTGACGGGCTCAACCCATATGGGCTCGTAGCCCGCGACGTGCTCAAGGGTTAGGCCCCAGCCGAGGCTGTTTGCCTCCTCGACCAGCCTCTCGGCCCAACGCCCCTCCGTGAAGTAGCCTGGGCCCTCCTCCGCCGACGCCTCGAGGGTCTTCGCCAGGTCGGGCCGCCTCCAGACCTCGCCCGCGGGCACCTGGAAACCATCTGGGACGTAGTGGGCTCTCCCCGAGGGGAAGAATGTTCTACCCTGCAGCGTGCTTGACCCGCCGCCGGCTCCGCCGTAGAGGAGGGCGTACTCCCAGCCTGTCATTACGTGGCCTTCCCGCGCAGCCTTCACGGCTGGCTGCACCAGCTCACTCCACTCCATTGACCCGAACCGCTCAAGCATTGCTCCAAGCCCCGCTGGCGAGCCGGGGATGGCCGCCGCCGTTGTCGGGGCGTAGGGGTGGGGGCAGAAGGGAGGCAGCCCCTCAGGAAGCGTAGGGGAAGCGTCCATGAAGTAGGGGTGTCTGGTCTCGGCGTCCCAGTAGAGGAACGACACGGTGCCGGAGTGGGTGGTCATGTGGGGCTCGTAGACGGGGCCGGCTAGGCTCCCGGCGACGGCGGCATCAACCGCGTTACCGCTCGCCTTGAGCACCGCAACCATTATCTCGGTGACCTCCGGATGGCTGCTGCTCACCATCCCGTGTCTCCCCGTCACGATCTCCTTCGGTCCCTGCCTGGGCTGCATCGTCATTGTTGATGAAAGAGTGCGTAGACGTATATGAAGCCGAGGAGAGGACGCGGGAAACCTTCATTAAGAGATGAAAAGAAGTCGATACTATGCCGGAAGAAGAGGACATGCCGGGCTGGGTCTACGAAGGCAGTAGGCCCACCACGGACAGGGAGTACTTCGAGAACATGACCAGGTGCATCTTCCAGGGCGGGCTGAACTGGCAGATGATCGCCGACAAGTGGCCCAACTTCAGGGAGGCGTTCGACGGCTTCGACATAGACAAGGTGGCCGCGTACGGGCCGGACGAAGAGGCCAGGCTGCGAGTAGACAAAGGAATCATCAGGAACAGGCAGAAGATAGAGGCGACCATACTCAACGCCGAGGAATTCAAGCGCATCGCGGCGGAGCACGGCAGCTTCCAGAAGTGGCTGGACAGCATGGACAAGGGCAACAACTACGACTACGTGACTAAGAGGCTTAAGAGCAGGTTCAAAAGAGTGGGCGTCGGCACCGCCCACATATTCCTGTGGAGCGTAGGCGAGCCCATACAGTACGACGAGAGCGTCCACAGAAGACGGCCCTCCAAGATAGCGTAGCTCCCCCATTTTTTCTAGGTTAAACGATGTGATGCCGCTTCTTCAAAAGGATCAGGGACCGGTATCACGCCTATAGTGTATGTCTATCTAGACTGCATCCGCAAACCCCATTTATACACCTGCTTAACGAATCAATAGCTCGGGGACGGTAATATCTTTTAGAAGGGGAAGGAGAAAAACCGTTCCCGTGCTCCTCCGGGAATATTCTAGGGTATTTTGAGATAGTCTTGTTTCCCCAGGGCAGCGAGTATAACCGATATTTCTACATAATCAGTGGAAGGCGAAGTATGTTTTTATATTTATTGAATGAAAATGACTGTGATGAGCCTCCAAATCGACACAGATCTGACTGTCAACCTCCTTGCTCACATCTATGGGGCAGCGGGTCTGCTGGGTAACTCTGAGTACATGAATTTGTATGTGCACACGCTCGAGGAAGATCAGTTAAACTGGTTGAAAGCGCTCTCAGAACACTTCAGGCTCAGGCCACCGATAGCAGCATCTCCACTATTCATCATTCTCTTCCAGATGCCCGGATATTTCGACGCCTACGACGAGAAAGGCCTAAACCGTGTATTCGAGCTTGTTCAAGGCTTCCTGTCGAAGGGAGTCTTCGCCACCGACAAGTTGAAGCATGAGACCGTCGGGTCGCTTGGTCTATGGATTCCCGATGAGATCGTCTCCTATTCGTTTAGCGCCATGGATAACAGGGGCAGGCTTCGCGAGGTGATTGAAGGACTGAAAGACATAGCCCTAGACGAGTACAGAGGATACTACTCTGAGAAGTGGAGGGTGCTGGAGGAGGAGTTACTGGAACACTGCGAGGACTTAGAGGCAGAGTTAGCCGGACTGGACTTACTCGGTGCGTGGTCGGAGGCTACCGGAATGAAGTTCCCGTACAGACGCTTCAGGGTCCGGTTGTGTGAGGCGCTGAAGGGCTGCACATCGCTGCTGGCGGAGAAGATAGCTTTGCCCTCCAGCGCCCCGCTGGAGAGAGCGGTGGAGATAATCATCCACGAGGCAGGTATACACTTCATAGCCCCCAAGCACTACATTGAGAGAGGGGTAACCCCGGAGTACTTCATGAGGAACCAAGAGAGGTTTAGCCGATACGAAGAGGCGGCGATCTGCCATCTCAAGGAAAGGATGTATAGAGGGCTGGGGTTGACGCCGGGACCGGACTATCATATCCCTTTGATGGGGATAGAGAAAGAGATGAAGAAAATAGAGCAGTTATGGGAGAAAGAAGAGCCAAAGACAGTTATCGACGGGATACTCGCCGCATGCCTCTCAGGCTAGTCACTGCGGCTTGGTGAAGATGCGCCGGGCCTCGCCCATGAACTTCCTGATTGGCAGCTCCTGCGGGCACTGTTCCTCGCATTCGCCGCAGGAGATGCACTGGTCCGCGTGGGCCTCAGGCCCTATCCTCTCCCAGTACCTCTCCTTGGCCTCGTCGCTCTGGCCGCTCATGTAGTACTCGTTGTACATGCCCAGTATCTCCGGGATCTCGACGCCCTGGGGGCAGGGCATGCAGTACCTGCACGCCGTGCAGCCTACGAAGCCCAGCCTGTTGTAGGCGTCCTTCGCCTCCTCTATGAGCCTCAGCTCGTCGGATGTGAGTGAGCCTGCGCCGCTTCGGCCCGCGTACTCCACGTTCTCCTCGACGTGCCTCATCTCGCTCATACCGCTGAGCACGACGCTCACCTCAGGGTTGTTCCACACCCACTGGAGAGCCCACTCCGCGGGGGTCCTCTTAGTCTCGGCCTTGTCCCACATTGCCTGGACGTCCTTGGGCGGCGTCACCGCCAGCTTCCCGCCTTTGATGGGCTCCATGATGACGACGGCGAGCCCCTTCTCGGCGGCGTATCTGAGCCCCTCTAGACCCGCCTGGTACTCGGTGTCCATATAGTTGAGCTGTATCTGGCAGAACGTCCAGTCGTGGCTGTCCACGATCTCCTTGAAGAGGTCCAAGTCGTCGTGGAAGCTGAACCCTAGGTGCCCTATCTTGCCTTCCCGGATCTTCTCCTCTGCCCAGCTGAACACGTCAAGGTCCCTTATGGTGGGCCACCTGGCGTGCCTCAGCCCGTGGAGGAGGTAGAAGTCGATCTTGTCGGTCTGGAGTTTTTCCAGCTGCTCGTCGAGATACTTGTCGAATTCGCCCCGCTCTTCTATGAGCCACGTGGGCATCTTCGTGGCGAGCCTTACCTTCTCGCGGTAACCGTCCTTGAGGACTTTGCCAACCAGCCTCTCGCTCTCGCCCCGGTGGTACGGGTAGGCCGTGTCCACGTAGTTTACGCCGTGGGCTATGGCGTACCTGATCATCTCTATGGCGCGGGGCTCATCTATGTTGCTCGTGTCGCCCCCTATCACGGGGAGCCTCATGGCGCCGAAACCCAGCGCCGAAACCTTCCAATCCAGTCTACCGAATCTACGGTACTTCACGTTATCACCTAAAATTACGTGAAGACATCGAAGCCATCATTTATAGGGGTTTAGGGTGAACGATTTTTTTTATCCCCGGCACGCATATTGTGGCTGATAATGATGGAGTCTGAGAGATTCGAGAGAGTCATGGCGGTCATGCGCAGAGAGGTGCCTGACAGGGTGCCTTGGAGCATCTGGGGCCACTTCCCAGCCGTGAACTGGCTCGACTACTACAGCTGGGAGCTGGCCACCCGCAACGGCGAGGAGTCCGCTAAGGCCCACATGGCGCTGCTGCGTGAGCTGGACTACAAGATGGACCTGCTCAAGGTGACGCCCTACTACCGGTTCATGGCCATGAAGTGGGGGAGCAGCTTCGACTTCAGGGACAACGAGGAGGAGGCGCACACCCTCAGCACCACAGTAAAGGAGCCCGGCGACTGGGAGAAGCTCTGTGTCCTCGACCCCATGAAGGAGCTACGGGAGTACGTGCGGTGCAACGAGGTGCTGGCTCGGGACCTGCGTAGGATGCCCTTCATCTACACCGTCCCGAGCCCCATCATACAGGCCATGAACGGCGTCGGCACCCCGGAGCGGGTGATGGAGGACATGAAGAGCAGCCCAGGCGCCCTGAGGGAGGGCATGGAGACCATCACAGAGACCACCATCGAGTTCGCCAAGGCGTGCGTGGACGCCGGAGCCACCGGCATATTCTACGGGATCGGCGGAGGCGGTAGGATCTGGCGTGAGCTCTCCAAGGAGCAGCTTGAGGAATACGCCCTTGGCTACGATAAACGGGTGCTGGACGCCGTGGACTGCCCCATAAAGTTCATGCACATATGCAGCACGCCCCAAGGCAACCCCCAGGACAAGGGCCTTATGATGGACGGCTGGTTCAAGAAGTATCCCGTGGACTGCATCAACTGGGACGCCCACGAGTACACGTGGCTGGACAAGGCCAAGAAGATGTACGGGGACATGTTCGCCGTCTGCGGCGGCTTGAACAGGGTCACGACTCTAAGGACGGGGACCCCCAAGCAGGTGGAGGCCGAGGTCAAGAAGGCTATAGAGGACGCCGGTGAGGGCGGCGGCTTCATGCTGGGCCCTGGATGCACCGTCTATCAGGACATGCCCAGGGTGAACTACAACGCCGTTGGCAGGGCCGTTATAAAGCACGGCTACTACAAGAGGTAGGCGCACAATTTATCTAGATTTTTCATTCGATA
>CAYFYM010000028.1:0-18407 GCA_964347405.1 uncultured Candidatus Bathyarchaeia archaeon
GGAGTACGCCGGCCACCAGTTCACGAGGGGAGCGGGCTGCAGAGGCGGCTTCTGCGGGGCCTGCGCGACCATCTACAGGAAGAAGGGAAGCTACAAGCTGGAGGGAGCCCTGGCGTGCCAGAAGATCGTGGAGGACGGCATGTACATAGCCCAGATACCGTTCAGCCCCGCCGAGAAGACGACATACAGCCTCGACGAGCTGAGGCCGGACGCCAACACCATGCTGGAGTACTACCCCGAGCTCAGCAGGTGCCTCGCCTGCAACACGTGCACCAAGGCGTGCCCACAGGACATCATGGTCATGGACTACGTGCAGGCGAGCCTCCGAGGCGACGTAGAGCAGGCGGCCAAGCTCAGCTTCGACTGCATAAGCTGCGGGCTGTGCGCCGTCAGGTGCCCCGCGGAGATAGTTCCCTACAACGTGGCAACACTAGCCAGGAGGCTGTACGCCAAGTACATCGACGGTCCCAGCCAGCACGTCTTGGACCGTGTGAAGGAAGTCGAGGAGGGCAAGTACGACGAGGAGGTCACCAGGCTGATGAAAGCCTCGAAGGAGGAGCTCTCGGAGCTCTACAACAACAGGGAGATTGATCTGAGATGAGCGAAGAAGTGAGCGGCTACCTCGACTACATGCAGGAGAGCATCAAGAAGGTCGAGGCGACGAGGGCCAGCAGGGTAGGCAAGAGCTTCACACCCATGACCGCAGAGGAGAGGCAGCGTGTGCTTGAGGAGTACCACCCTGACTGGAAGATGGACCAGAAGCGTGAGCTAAGAATGGGCCCAAGCAAGGGCGAGCTCATGCCACACGAGGTGGCGGACATCCTGGAAGCCCACAGCACGATAAACCCAGATGAGATCGATTTGACCAAGATCGACTACGACGTAGACGTGCTGGTCATCGGGGCTGGCGGGGCAGGGCTCAGCGCGGCGCTCCTCGCCAACGAGAACGGGATCGCCCCGGGGGACATACTCATAGTCCAGAAGCTGAGGCTGGGCGACGCAAACAGCAAGATGAGCCAAGGCGGTATACAGGCGGCTGATCATCCAAACGACAGCCCCACACTGCACTACCTCGACATCATAGGCGGGGGCCACTACTACAACAAGCCGGAGCTCGTCGAGGCCATGGTGAAGGACGGCCCCGGCGTCATCAAGTGGCACGAGGAGCTGGGCGTCCTATACGACAAGCTGGACGACGGGACGATGCAGCTCGCCCCCGGAGGAGGCACCAGCAGGAGGAGGATGCACAGCTGCAAGGACTACACGGGGCTGGAGATCACCAGGGTCCTCGTGGACGAGGTCATCAACAGGGAGATAGGCTACGTCGAGTTCACCTGCGCGGTCGAGTTCATGATGGACGACATGGGACAGGTGGCGGGAGCCGTATTGTATGACTTGGACAGCGACGAGTACAAGATCGCCAGAGCAAAGTCCACCATACTGGCGACGGGGGGCTTCGGGAGGCTGCATATACAGAACTTCGAGACCACCAACCACTACGGCGCCACGGGGGACGGCATAGTGATGGCTTACCGGGCCGGAGCTAACCTGGTCCACCTGGACAGCACCCAGTTCCACCCCACGGGCTCGGCGTACCCGGAGCAGATAGTCGGGCAGCTCTGCACCGAGAAGCTCAGGGCGAGGGGAGCCCAGCCCGTCAACAAGGACGGCGAGCTCTTCGTCTACCCGCTGGAGACCCGCGACGTGGAGGCGTCCGCGCTGATACGTGAGTGCTACGGCAGGGAAAGCGGCATCACCACCCCGTCAGGGGTGAAGGGCGTCTGGCTGGACACACCCCTCATCGACACGATCAACGGCGAGGGGACCATCGAACGCGAGTTCGCCGCCATGTTCAGGAACTACAACAAGTTCGGCATAGACATCCGGAGGGAGCCCATGCTCGTCTTCCCCACCCTCCACTACCAGAACGGCGGAGTCGAGATAAACGTCAAGTGCGAGACCAGCGTGCCCGGCCTCTACGCCGCCGGCGAGGTCTGCGGAGGCGTCCACGGCAAGAACCGGCTCATGGGCAACAGCCAGCTAGACCTCTACGTGTTCGGGAGAAGAGCCGGGAAAGCCGCGGCGGAGAGAGCCAAGAAGGCGAAAACAGGTGAGCTGAACCTGGATCACATAGACCGCTACGAGAACTGGCTGAACCAGGAGGGCGTAGAGACCGAGAGGAAGTCCCCAATACTTCTCCCCGAGTACCGCGGCGAGAAGACGTTAGAGCACCAGCTCAAGCTACTGTAAGGAAAAGGAAATGTCTGACGAGAAGATAGGCGTCTGGGTCTGCGAGTGCGGCGGCAACATAGGCGACGTCGTGGAGACCCAGGAGGTCGTCGACGCCTTGAAGGACGAGGCCGCCTACGTGAAGGTGGAGCGGTACCTGTGCAGCAAGCCCAGCGTAGACGCCATCAAGCAGGCCGTCGAGGAACAGGGACTGGACAGGGTGGTGCTGGCCTGCTGCACCCCGATGATGCACAGGACCACGTTCCTCAGAAACCTGGAGGAGAACGGCGTAAACCCCGCGTTCCTCGAGATGGTGAACATCAGGGAGCAGTGCAGCTGGGTGCACAAGGACGACCGCGAGGGCGCCACCGGGAAGGCGCTGGACCTCATCAGAGGCGCCATAGCCAGGGCGAAGGAGTCCGTCCCCCTCGAGTCGAAGACTATGGAGGTGGTCCCCGAGGCGCTCGTGATAGGCGGCGGCGTGACGGGTATCACGACCAGCCTCAGGCTGAGCGAGCACGGTATGAAGGTGCACCTCGTCGAGAAGAGGCCCAGCATCGGGGGCCACATGATCCAGTTCCCGAAGGTCTTCCCCACGCTGGACTGCAGCCAGTGCATACTGACGCCGAAGATGGCTGAGGTCAGCCAGAGCATGAACATAGACCTCTACACGTACAGCGAGGTAGAGGAGATCAACGGGGTCCCCGGCGACTTCAAGGTAAAGGTCTGGGTGAAGCCCAGGGGGGTCGACCCGGAGAAGTGCATAGGCTGCGGCGCCTGCAACACGGTCTGCCCCGGGAAGGCCAGGGACGAGTACAACGAGGGCCTCAGCGAGCGCAAGGCCATATACAGGCCTTTCCCGCAGGCCGTCCCCAGCATATACACCATCGACTACGACGCGTGCCTCAGGTGCGGGGCGTGCGAGAGGGAGTGCCCCGCCGGCGCCATCGACGTCGACGACCCGGGTAAGATGATCGATTTGAACGTAGGGGCCATCGTCCTCGCGACGGGCTACGAGCTTTACGACCTCAGCGGGCTGCCGCAGTACGGCTACGGCGTGTACCCCAACGTGGTGACGAGCCTCGAGATGGAGCGAATACTGGACGTCAACGGCCCGACTGGCAGCCAGCTCATAGTCCCCGAGACCGGCAGGGAGGTGAAGAGCGTCGCCTACGTGCTCTGCGCGGGGAGCAGGGACACGGAGGTGGGGCGAGCCCACTGCAGCCGCGTCTGCTGCCTCTACAGCCTGAAGCAGGCTCAGCTGCTCAGGGACAGGGGCGTAGACGTCTGGGTACACTACATAGACATCAGGGCACCGGGTAGAAGGTACGAGGAGTTCTACACGACGACACAGGAGAAGGGGGCCATGTTCGTCAAGGGCAAGGTCACGGAGATAGCCCCCGAGGGCGACAGGGTGCTGGTGAGGGGCGAGGACATGATGCTCAACAGGATGATGGAGAACCCTGTGGACCTCGTGGTTTTGGCGCCGCCCATCGTGACGACCGAGGAGACGCTGAGGCTGGCCGAGAGACTGAGGGTGCCCGTGGACGAGGACCAGTTCGTGCTCGAACGCCACCCCAAGCTGGACCCCATGAGCACCAAACGCGACGGCATCTACGCGGCGGGCGTCATAATCGGGCCGAAGGACATACAGAGCTCCACGGCGGAGGCCGAGGGCGCTGCGATGAAGGTCGTGAACTTCCTCAGCGGGGACCGCGCCATAGAGCCCAACAAGGCTTATCTCTCGGACCCGGAGGCGTGCAGCGGCTGCGGGGAGTGCGTCGATGCATGCCCGGAGAAGGCCATAACCATGGCTGACGGGAAGCCCGTGATAAACGAGATAATGTGCAGCGGCTGCGGGGCCTGCATCCCCGCGTGCCCCTAGGACGCCCTGGACCAGCAGGGCCTCAGCGACGCCCAGCTCAAGGCTAACATTAGGGGAGCCCTCGACCAGAGCGAGGCAATGCTCAAGATACTGGCCTTCGTCGAGCAGGAGCTGGCGTACACCGCAGTCGACCTGGCGGGGCTCGCTCGTCTAACCTACCCCAGCAGCGTGAGGATAATCCCCCTGCCGAGCCTGGCGCGGCTCAAGAAGGAGCACATCCTGTACGCCTTCGCCCACGGTGCGGACGGCGTGTTGATGCTGGAGGCCCCTGAGCGCGAGGGCCCGTACGGCAACGCGCACGTGATCAGCGAGGAGCGGATAGACGAGTACAGGTGGGACGTGGAGGACGACGACGTGGACAGCAGCAGGATATGGTTCAGCAGGGCGTATGTCCCGGACTGGCGTAAGCTGGAGCGCGTCTTCGAGACGTTCCACGACATAGTGGAAGGCGAAGGCCCCCTCGGGGACGACGTCCGCGACGCGCTTCTCGAGGCATACGGCTGACAGGCCTCATTTTTCCGCTTCCCAACCATGACCACATCTTAAATATCTATCTGAGGTCATTTCTTCACGATTCGATTTGAGTGTCGACACAGAGGAACTTCTGAAAAAGGCTTCCAAGTGGAAGGAGATCGCCCCGGACTACCACGCCTACTACCAGGGCAAGGTGGAGGTCATGCCCAAGTGCGCCATACGTAGCCTGCAGGACTTCAGCATATGGTACACGCCCGGCGTAGCCGAGGCCTGCCTCCAGATAGAGAAAGACAAGGAGAAGGCGTATGAGCTGACCAGCAAGTGGAACTACGTCGCCGTCGTCAGCGACGGCACCCGGGTGCTGGGGCTCGGGGACATCGGCGGCCAGGCAGGCATGCCCGTGATGGAGGGCAAGGCCCTCATATTCAAGTACCTGGGGGGCGTTGACGCGTTCCCGATATGCCTGTCCACGAAGGACCCCGACGAGGTCATCCAGGCCGTGAAGTGGATAGAGCCCAGCTTCGGGGGCATCAACCTCGAGGACTTTTCCAAGCCCAAGTGCTTCTACATACTGGAGAAGCTCAGGGCCGAGATGCCTATACCTGTCTGGCACGACGACCAGCAGGGCACGGCGGCCGTGATACTTGCGGGGACCATCAACGCCCTCAAGTACGTCGGCAAGAAGATGTCAGAGGCCAAGTTCACACTAGTCGGCACCGGCTCCGCCAACACTAGGACGTACTACGTGTTGAAGGCGGCGGGGGTCGACCCCAGGAACATCATCCTGGTTGACAGCACCGGGACGCTGGGAACCTACAGGGACGACATCAAGGACACCTACAAGTGGCCCATAGCCGAGGAGACGAACCCCGACAACGTCGAGGGGGGCATAAAGGAGGCGGCGGAGGGAAGCGACATAATGATCGCGGCCTCCAAACCGGGCCCTGGGACCGTCAAGAAGGCGGACGTCGAGGCCATGGCATCCGACCCCATAGTGTTCGCTTGCGCCAACCCAGTGCCCGAGATATGGCCCTGGGAGGCGGAGGAGGCCGGCGCCAAGGTCATAGCCACGGGCCGAAGCGACTTCCCTAACCAGGTGAACAACAGCCTCGTCTTCCCCGCGATATTCAGGGGGGCCCTTGATGTGCGCGCCAAGACCATCACGGACGAGATGTGCATCGCAAGCGCCTCGGCTCTGGCCAAGTACGCCGAGGACAAGGGGCTCACGGAGGACTACATAATACCGGCGATGAGCGAGTGGGAGATCTACCCGCTCCAGGCGGTGGAGACCGGGCTCAAGGCCATGGAGCAGGGCATAGCCCGAAAGAAGCTGAGCAAGTCAGAGATATACGAGAGGGCGGACTCCATAATCAGGCGGACCCAGGACGTGGTGAAGGCGCTCATGCGGCAGGGCTTCATCGAGGCTCCTCCGCCCGAGTAGCCTTTTTTCTTATGACCTGCTACGGGTCATATCTGTTTTTTCTGTGTGGATGCTGGTTTCGGCCTCCTTTTTGGTGGACGAATAAGTTTTTAATGGGCTGCCGTGCGTACTATTCACAGTCTGTGAATGACTCAGCGTATGGTTGATGGAGGGATGTGTTACGCCGTATTGCACTGAGTGCGGGGGGAAGCTGAAGTGGGACACCAAGCTGCGCCACTACAGCTGCCAGAGCTGTGGGTTGACTTACACTGAGGCGGAGCTTTCCCGCGCCCTGGATAAGCTGTATGACAGGGACGACGACGAGGACGAGAAGCGCAGGCAGCGTAACCAGGATTATCTGGATTGGTGGACGAGCTCGAAGAAGAAACGGTGAAATGTCGTCCGGATAAGTATGATGAGTATTTTCGAAGCTTGAATATTTTCTGAATTGTTTAAAGTTTAAAACCCTCGACGATATCTATCTAATAGTAAATATTCGTTGGTGCTGTTATGGTATTCCCCGTCGAATCGGAGGACCGTACGATGCGGAACCTCCTCATGCTCTGCCAGGACGACGCGAGGCTCATCGTCGAGGGCTTCAGGGAGATCCTGTCTATGACCGACAAGTTCATGGACGAGGAGGAGGCCTTCGAGGGGGTGAGCGAGGGCATACAGAAGATCATCGACGACTCAAGCAGCATTAAGAGCTCGCTGATCAATGAACTAAACGATATCGGGGGCGTTTTGATGAGCCGAGACGACTTCTTCAGGCTCGTCAGCGCAATAGGAGACATAATGGACAAGATCAAGGGGATAGGCGCGCGTTTCATCGAGATAAAAAAGCGTGGATACAAGGTGCCCGAGGACGTGGCTGAAGGGATCAACAGCCTATCAGACATGGCGTTCGAGTCCATGATAAAGCTGCGTGAAGCCATGATGAGCCTGGGCTTCAACAGCGAGAAGGCGGTGGGCTTCACCAAGGAGATAGACGAGCAGGAGCGGAAATTCGATGAGGCCTACTTCAAGGTCGAGATGACGGTCATCACGAGCGAGATGGAGTTACCGGCCATACTCATTATGAAGGACGCCATCAACCTCATGGAGAACACGGTGGACACCGTCCGCGAAGCCTCAGACCTCATCAGGATAATAGCCCTCTAAAATGACTCCCAAGCCCGTGCCCGTCCAGCTTCTCGAGGACAACCGCCTCATAGTGTGGGACTACAGGCGAGGCAACAAGCTGTACGAGGACGGGTTCTACGGTAAGCCCCTGGGGATACCGAAGCCCAGGGAGGAGTTTAAGCAGCCTCTGGTGCTCGACGCTGTGGAGGGGCTGTACCTGCTGCAGAGGAAGAGGGTCACCGTGAACGACACCCAGGGAAAAAACATATCCTTCGAAGACCTCGTGGACAGGCTTTCCAGCGAGATAGAGGGGTTCGAGGCTAAGTACGCCGTCTACAGGGAGCTCAGGGACAGAGGGTACATAGTGGCGCCGGGTATAAAGTACGGCTGCGACTTCGCCGTCTATGAACGGGGGCCAGGCCTAGATCACGCCCCATACGTGATGCAGGTGCATGGGCCGGAGGAGCCTCTTGACGCGGCGGATATAGTGAAGTCAGGGCGGCTCGCCGCCGCCGTCCGCAAATCGTTCATCAAGGCTGTGGAGATCGAAGGCTCTCTCCGTTTCCTCGAGTTCAACTGGTGGAGAGCGTGACCATTCGACCCTCACGGAATCATCCGCCAGAAATACATGGATTCAGAAACTAGTTTATCTCTCCAGAATCTCTTTTTATATTCTCACTATGGATTTGCTCGGGCTGAATACATGCAGGTTGGACAACTTGAACAGAAGCCGAGAGAGAAGAAAAAATCCGAGCTTATGGACGATGAACTGGAGCTTCTCCCCGTGTACACGAGGGAGACGAGCCGGTCGAGAATACCTTCCGAGACCATCGACCACCTTAAGGATCTGAAGAACATCGACCAGGCGCTGACCAAGTTTAAGCTAAGCAAGAACGAGGTGAGGGTCTACCTCTTCCTGGCGAGGTTCGGCTCCCACAAGGCTCAGAGCGTCGCGGAGGCCCTGAGCGTGCACAGGACAGAGGCCTACAAGATCCTTCGGAGGCTAGAGGCTCAGGGGCTCATCAGCAGGGTCATGGAGAGGCCCATGAAGTTCGTCGCGGTACCCTTCGAGAAGGTCCTGGAGAACCTCATAGAGGAGCGGCGTCAGCGCATCCACCAGATGGAGCAGAGGAAGGCCGAGCTGCTGCGGATATGGAAGAGCCTCCCGGAGCCGGAGAACGTTAGAAGAACCAAGGAGACGTTCCAGGTGCTTGAGGGTAAACGCCACATCAGCGTCAGGCTCAACGAGCTCCTAGACGGCTGCCACGAGAGGATCGACATCCTGGTGTCCGACAGCAACCTGATCTGGCTGTACAACACCCCCTTCCTGGACGACCTGGACGGGATGGCTGTGAACGAAGGCTTAAAGGTGAGGCTGTTGACCAACTACTCGCCTACCAGCAGCTACGTCCTCGAGCAGATCGAGGTGGGGAACGGTGACTTCGCCTACCTTAAGAAGCACGAGATGCCTGGTTTCTTCATTAAGGACGGCGGGGAGATGATCCTGTTGATGGCGAACGACCAGAGCAACCTCTACGGCATGTGGACCAACTACCAGAGCATAGTGAAGAGCTACGAGACGCTCTTCAACCTGCTCTGGAAGAACAAGTGAACACTCCCATCTTGTCGATGAATCTCTGTTTTTGGATACTTCATATTGGGAGTTACATAAAGATACATTAAAAGACTGGGGGATAGCCAACATCTTAAAGAAATTGGAGGTCTTATTTCTAGAATCAGCTCGATTAAAGAGTTTGATTTAATTCATTCACGATTTGACGTGAATCGAGGGACTGGTAAGGATCTACATCCCCGGTAAAGATGCTATTAATAGCAGATAAAAGTATCTCAGGATCTATTGGTTTAAGAAACACTCTTTCAATCTCGAATTCGAGTTCTTCTACAGTCTTTATTACTTGGGGCCAGCCAGAGAGAAAGATGACGCTGAAATTCTTATCAATCTTTTTTAAAACCTTAATTAACTGGTCACCCGTGCAATCACTAAAAATATAATCAACAATTATGAGATGTATGTCGTTCTCTATAAAAATAATCCTTGCTTGAACCGTACTAATTGCAGTATAAACATTATAGTCTTCATATTCAAGAATAGTTTTTATACTGTACAATATATCTTTGTCATCATCCACAAGCAGGATATTTCTCTTCATCCGTCATTGCTTGATTCATGACTTAATAATAACTATGTAAAATAAATCCATTAATTACGCTATATTTTATTTATATTCAAATGTAAAGTATAGTTGATTATGACTCCTAGAAGACGTAACCTGATCATCTAAAACAAGCTCTGAGTATGTTCTACTCGGATCAAATGCGACAGCCCCGTGACGTTGGGTAGAACCTTAGAGTTTTGGGGTTCTTTGCTCTGGAAGAACAAGTGAATGCTATCCAATTTCTTCAAACGTTTTAGCTGAGTATAAGATTCAGGTTCCACAGGCTTACCCCGATCTTTATCACGCCTGCGACAAGAGGGAACCCGATGAAATAGCCGGCAACCCTCGTCTTCACCACCCTGTTCAATGTGTATGGCACCAATATGCAGATCGCCACGACGAGGAAATCCGTCATTATCCACTGGCTGTTGCTCATCAGCGAAGCAGCCACCTGGTTTCCCTCGACTAGACCCAGTGAGACCCCGAACCTGGTGGACGCCCAGTCCCCCAGCGCCCCGACTATGAGCAGGATGTACGCCACCGGCTCGATCTTAAGCTCTGAGGCATTAAACAAATAGATCTAAACTATAGATCAATAATCTATAATTTAAATCTATAGATAAATAATGAATAGACGAAAATCAATACAATAAACTATGTATAAAATAGGTTATTTAATTTACATAAATATATTGATGACGATAAATGATTACTCTATTCTCCAGTAGAAGGAGGCGTCGAACCCGAGGGAGGAACCGATGTTGATCCGGATGCCGCTGGAGTCCACGTTGCTGACCCAGAAACTGGTGCCTCCGAGATCCACCTGCGGGGTAGCCTGAACGTCTTTCGGGGTTCTGCCGAGGCTGTGGGCGACGTCAACGTAGGTGCCGCCGGTCGTCACCGTGGCCACCCCAGCCTCGTACTCCTTGTATAGATCCGTGGACGCCTTGACCGCGTCCGGGGTCACCAGGGTGACGTACTGGAACGACGGGTTAGATTCTGCGAGCCAGATCTGTATCTCCAAGGTCTCGCGGGGGTCCCAGCCTCCGTACACCGGCGCCGTGAGCTTTATGGGGTTCACCTCGTCGCCCTCCTGACTGTTGAAGAAGACCCTGGTGACGTTCCAGTGGCTGCCCGTGTCGCCGGCCTGCGCGTAGGGCACCCAGGCAGAGTTACTGACCCCCGACGCGACGTAGGATACTATGCAGTCCATCTTGTCGAAGTCTCTCAGCCTGATACTGGTCTCCCCGGTGTTAGTCACGTTAAGCCTCAGGGTCTGTGAATCAACGAGCCTCCAAGACGTGAACTCCACGTCCTCGTTCAGCACGGCCTCGTTCTGGGAGACCATGCTGTCTATCCCCCTGCTGATCACGCCGAAGCTGGAGACCGTCGAGGTTACCAGGATGGATACGCCTGCGATTATCATGATGGCCGTGAAGGCGGTGGCTACCGTCGTTGACTGACCCATCCCTAATCCCCTATGGTGAAGTAGAGCTCGTCGTCGACCCCGTTATAGGTGTTGAAGCGGAAGTAGTAGTCGCCCTTCACAAGCTCCGATGCCGTCGTTATGGTTATCTCGATGGTCTCGGAGTCCTGCCAGTTGGTGTCGTCGCTGTTCAGAAGCGTGAAATCCCAGCCCTCACCCGACTCGGCGTACTGGACGTGGCTGTACTCCCCGATTCTCCCGAAGATGACGTCGCTCATCTCGACCACCGTCGCGGGTATGATGGAGGTGCCGGTGTTCTTCACCCACACCTTCACCGTCGTTGATGACGTGTTGACCGCCGATATGACGTCGATGTTCGTCTCCATCTTGTCGCTGAGCCTATCCGTCATCGACAGGGTTCCATGCTCCAGCCCCGCCATGGAGGTGAGGAACACCTGAGATAAGGCCGCCGCCGCGATGACCACGGCCACCAAGACTATGCCTTCAGATACGATGGATGACGCCATCTCTGGTCACTCTCGATTCAGATTATATAGATAGTTTATGAATCGTAGATATGGAAGAGTTCAGGCGTGGAATGCGCCCTAGAATCACCGGTTCTATGCTGTCTTGATTTTTGGTTTCTTTGTTCTGAGCTCATCGACCACGCGCTCAAGCTCTGAGAGCGTAGAGATCACCTCGCTCTGCTTCAGCATGTCCTCGACCTCGTCCTCTTCCCCCTCAGCGCCTCCCTGACTCACCTGCTCTTCTTCAAATTCTCCGTATGGCAAAGGCTCTGGCTCGATGGGCTCCTCCGGCTCGTTGAGACCGTCTCTCTCCTCTTCCGTCAACTTCACCTCAACGGTCTCGTACCCGTCATCTTCCAAGGGTATGGCTGCAGACGGCTCCTCGAAGACCCCCTCCCCTTCCTCAAGGGAGTCGTATGCCTGATCCAATGAGCCCATGGATCTAACCCTCTGGGCGTCCTCGGGTCCTACCTCCCCCGGTCTACCGGGGTACTGCAGATCCTCTATGATGTTAAGGACCTGAGTCAAGGCTAATAGCCCATCCACCTTCTTCTTCACGCTGAAGTACTCTATCACGACCGTGACCATGGCGACAGTGGTGAGGACGTAGGAGGCTATGAGGAGCATGCCCATGTAGTCCTCCCCCAGGATGGTGTCGATCGATGATATGTCCACGGTCTCGTTGATCGCGTACAGCTGCAGCATAAGCACGACGCTCAGTATGACGCCTGACACCAGCAGCCATCTCCCCGGCTCGAAGTTCCTTCTTATCGACTCGCTCACATCGTTCACCTCTATATGGTAGCCACTCCTCCCAGGTAGTTAGCGACGGCCTCGCTGATAATCAAATAGACCGTTCCACCTAAAGCCATTTGCATCCCGGTGTAGTACAACACCGTGAACCTTGAGTCGCCCTCCATGTTGTAGACGCTGAACACGTTGTTGAGGGCGAACAAAGCCAACGCGAACACGAAGAAGAGCCTCATGAAAGATATCTCTGGCACCGAGAAGAAGTCCAGCAGGGAAGCCATCTCCCCTATGAACTCTATGAGCGACGTGAAGAAGCCGTCGATTACCCCGAACAACGCCGCCGACACCACGTAGAGAGGTACCACCAGCCCCACGTGGTAGCTGACAGCGGAGTACCTCCGCTCCCTTATGGTGACGTAGATGTGGTAGAACTGCTCTATGAACTTCGATGCCACGCCCAGGTCGCCGCCCGTGTATATGGTGTCCGTCATGATGGTGTTCACCCGCCTGATCAGGGTGCTGTCTAGCTCTGTCTCGAACCCCCACCAGGCGATCCTAGGCTCGACACGCATCTTGATCTTGTTGTTCAGGCTCTGGATGACCGGGTCCAGGCTCGCGAAGTCGGTCTCGGACGCGCTTTGAAGTATCTGGGCCAGCGGTATGTTGGCGGAGAGGTTGGAGGCCATGTACCTGAAGAACGCGGGGTAGTCCCCCTCCTTCTTCTTTACGTTGTTCACATAGGTCCGCCCGACGAGGCCCCCTAGGAACAGTAAAACCCCTATTATTATGAAGTGCATGAACCGGCTCTCGAACGGTATAAACATTACCAGGCCGGACAGCACCATGCTCATCATCGCGGCGTGCTCCGCGCGCTGCCTGCTCAGGGGCTTCTCCCTCTGCTCCTGCACGAGTATGGCGTCGGGCCTCGCGTTCTGGAAGATAAGCCACGACAGCACGTAGAGTACGAAGCTCACGCCGATCACGATCATGATGGCCAGCAGAATCATTATCTTCGGGTCGTAGAATATGGATGAGATGAGCATCGTGGTGGTCATGAAGAGCGTTATGCTGAGCATGGGAAGGTATGCGTCGCTGAGCGTCTTCAGCCTGTTTATGGCCTGCATACGCGACGACTCGAACTCCGCCATGTAGTTGGTGTAGTACTTCTCTATGAACAGGTTCACGGGCTCGCCGGAGGCGATGCTCTGGCTGAACTTGAACAGGAAATCCCTGAAGCCCTTCGTCGGGGCCTCGGTGCTCATGATCTCGGTCGCTTTCGCCTGGGGGTACCGCCACTGAGTCATCAACACGATTATCCTCTTCAGGTAGGGCACGATGCTGTTGAAGATGAGTTTCTCTGAGGCCACCTGAAGCATCAGCACCCTGCTTATGGCGCCCGATGTGATGGACCGCAGGTAGAGCATGAAGAATGGGAACTCGAACTCTATCTTGTCGCCCTTGCTGAGCCCCTCGACGAACTTCTCCAGCCTCTCCCTCTCTATGATCACTCTTGGCTCACCCTGCTCTTGATCTCCTGTTCGATGCCGTGGCCTAGCTTCATCAAGGCTTGGCGTCTGAGCCTCGCGTGAGCCTCCTCGATGCCGACGCCCTGGACATACAGGACGGTTTCCAGCACGTCGTCGTACTCCAGTATGTCGAGGGCTATCATGTACTCGAGGATCTCCGCCCTCATGAACAGCTCGTCGTAGATCTTCCTGATCTCTGTCCCCGTGTAGCCCTTCATTATGGCTATCTTGTTGTCCAGCAGGTAGCTGGTACCCAGCCCCCTGAACACGACCTTGTCCGTCGAGGGGTCGAAGCTGAAGACCTCGACGAAGTTGAAGACCTGGTCAGCCGGCTCGTACCCCAGTATCTCGTTTATGGTCAGGACGCGGCGCTTGTACTTACCCGTCTCGTAGTCGTGGACGGCGCTCTGGAAAAGGGCCGCGTTCAGGTTGTCCACGTGGGTCTTGGGGACGTTGATGGGGAAGTTGGTGAGCCTCTGAACGAGCTTCCCCACCGTCGCCGCGTGGAACGTCGCGATGCTTGGGTGCCCTGTCTGCATGGCCTGGAACGCTATGTTTCCCTCCGCGCCCCTCACCTCGCCGACGATGATGTACGTGGGCCTCTGCCGGAGAGCCGCCTTGAGCAACGCGAACATGGTGACCCCCTCCTCGCTCCCAGAGTCCGCCGTGTCCCTGACGACCTCCCGTATCCAGTTCTTGTGCGGGACATAAACCTCGGGGACCTCCTCTATGCTGACGATCTTGTAGTCCCTGGGCATGAAAGTCATGAGCGCCGAGAGGCTGGTCGTCTTCCCGGACGCCGTCTCCCCGCAGATCCATATGCTCATCTTGTTCTCCAGGAGCATCCAGATATACGCGGCCGCGAGGCTGCTCATCGTGCCCCAGTGGATGATCTGACAGATGCTGATGGGGTTCGCGGCGAACTTACGGATGGTGAAGTTGCTTCCCCTCGCCGAGACGTCCTCCCCGTACACCAGGTTCAGCCTCGACCCGTCAGGCATCTTGGCGTCCACGATGGGCTCCCTGTGGCTCGCCGGCTTGCCCACTATCTCGCTGAGCTTCAACGCGAAGCCGTCGAGCTCCTCCGACGTCTCCAGCACCACGGTGGTCTCCATCGTCTTGAAGATCTTGTGATCTATGTGGATGGGGCCGAGACCGCTGCAGTGGATGTCCTCTATGTAGATGTCACGGATGAAGGGCTCAAGGATGCTTGACCCCACCTTCTCACAGTATATCTCGTACCTCAGCATCTCGTAGCTGAGGGGGTCTAGCTCGATCCTGTCCAGGCTGCCCTGCCTGAACCTCGACAGGAAACCCTTGTTCTCTTCCTCCTCTTGCTCAAAGTTCCTGGCCCTAGGCTTCAGCTTCCTGTTGACAAGGACTATGTCCTTGAGGAGCGCGTTCAGGTACTCCGTCTTCTCCTCGGTTGACTTGAAGGAGATCGTGTCGTCGATGGAGAGGGCGATCCTTTTCTCGACCTCGGCCAGTATCCAGTCCCTGTCAAACATGAGGCGTGGCTCGATCGGCTTGTAGAGGAGGTCTTTGTTCTTCCCCTCGACAAATATATGGACGAACACGGGGTCTCCGACCGGGTATATGAGGTTGGGCTCCCCGAGGGCCCCCATCTCCCGGGATAGGCTGTCAACGAGGGTCGGGGGCTCGATCTCCTTCTTTTTGAAGAGGCTTCTCATGTATAGCCTGAAGTACGGGTTCTTCTTCACCCTCCTCTCCCAGTTCTTGTTGAACCCCTCGAGCCTGGAGATCTGCCCCTCGACACTGACTTTAGCGTCGGTGCCGTAGCCGGCAAAGCTCTTACCAATAGCCTCGAAGGATTCCAAGTAACAACCTCTTTCGGGTTCCGGGTATTCTATTCGTATTTCAAGCAAGTTCCATTGTTTATAGGAATTATAGAGTGGTAACACATAGTAGGGAAAGGGGTCGCGGCTATCCTCTGGTCGAGGAGAACGGCAGTATCTTTATCCCGTAGGCCGGGTTCACCTCGAAGCTTATCACGTCGTTGACGTTTTTCGTCGCCCCCTTAAGCTTGGCGACGTTAATTGTTAGTGCTGTTCTGTCCCTGAACGTCTTGATCTCCAGGATTATGTGGCCGTCGCAGAACGACCTGATGCGGACCAGCAGGTCTTGGTCGAGGGCGTAGGGGTGCATCGTTATGAAGAAGGTCTGGCCGAGCTGGTCTACGATGAACCTGCATGTGCTGAAGAAGTCCAGGATGTCGGTCTCGTCTGCGTGGGTCAGGAGGTGGGTCATGGCGTCTATTATCACCACGTCGTATACGCTGGCTCTCTGTCTGATGTAGTTGGTGAGGGCTATCAGGTAGTACTTGGAGATCTCCTCGTTCCACTTCATGTTGATGGTGTTGAGGGTCGTGATCTTGAAGTTACCTAATAGGAAATAGTCCGAGATGTTCCAGTTCAGCCGCTCCATGTTGGTGAGGAGACCCTTGACCGTGTCCTCGGTGGTTATGTAGACGACTCTTTTCCCGGCCGTCAGGGCCCCATACGTCACCTGCTGGGCCAGAATCGTCTTCCCCGCGTCGTTGGGGCCTTCAACCAGGCTGAGGGAAGGGAGAGGGAGCCCGCCTATCTTCCTGTCTAGCTCGGGGTTGTTCAGTTTTAGAATGTTCTCGCTGTCGCTGTCGAGGAAGCTCATATCTATGCCCTGTTGATTTTGTTTTCCCTGGCCCTCGTGACCAAGGCGAGCAACAAGAACAGGTGGGTTGGCTCGGTCCACTCAGCAGCTGGTTTGTCGAGGTTCCTCAACAGCGACGTCACCAGGATCTTGTCCTCTACGTCAGAGTTGATCGTGCCGAGCCCCACCGATGGGCCGCTGCTTCGTCTATCCATGGTCCTTGCGCTCGTTGAGAGGTGGTCCATGATGTCTCTCACCACCCTCGGGGACGCCCATTCCTTGTACATCCCCTCGAGAAGTATCTCCTCGGAGCCTTTCTCACCGAATCTGAGGACAAGGTAGTCGGCCATGAGGCTGATATACGCCTCGTAGTACACCTCTCCTGTGCTTTCTGGTCTCGCTAGGGCGTTCATTCCCCGTCTATCAAGATGGCTGGGTCTGCGCCGAGACACTCTATCGCCGTAGGGCGACGTCCCTCTCAGCCCCTCTACCAGCTCGTGGACGGTGTTGGTGAGCTCGTCGATGGCCTCTTCCGTCCTGGAAATACGGCTTAAAATTAGAGGGACTGCCTGCTCGTTGACTGACACCCTCCTTTCCAGGGAACTAAGATCACTATCCATATGTGGGCTTGCCCTTGTCTGTGGCTGAGGCGCGGGCCTACCCATCTCTGGATGTGTAGCCGGGATTCCCCTTATATCGGGGGTCTTTGAATCTGGTTGGTTATACGCTTGCGACAGTAACTGGCTTTTTACAGGGCCCGTAGGCGTGCTCGCCTGCGGCGATGGAGCCGGATGTGAAGACGCTGGAGATGATGTGGGGGGCAGCGCGGCTCCACCGTACTGTGTCACTATGGCGGCGGGCCCCTGCTCATCTCCTGCCATCCGCCTCTTCGCTTCCTCTCTCTTCTGCTTCATCACCTCGTCTTCGACGGTCTCGACCGCCTTGTTTACGAGTTTGTCGACGCCCATCTCACGGAGCATGTTGAACGGGTTGTCCATGTCCTGCATCAGAGCGCGTACGTCGAGCAGCGTGGACTTCATGGCCTCGGTCATGGCCCTCATCTCCTGGTCAGACTTGTCCATCCGCCTCTTGAGGTCCATCATCTCGCTGCTGACGTCGATGGCTTCTCCATCGGGCTCACCGTCACCTAGATCTGTCGTCAACGCGGATAACTCCGACTTTAAATCTAGTAACGAGTCCTTGTCCTCAGCCATCAGTCTCACCTCCATCGATTTTTTTTAAAAGGTTTATAGATCACCACACACTGTGTCTTTATCCCCGTCTTTTTGCTGTTTGAAAACGAACATCGGCTTGTTTTCCATCTTAAACTCCTGGTTTGACCTGATATTCAGTGAAATTAAAAAAGGGGAAGGAGATGACGCTACTCTATGGTCATGACTGCGCTGTATACGGCCGGGATCTGGCGTTCGACGGTCAACACGGCGCCCGCCGATGGCCTTATCTCGACCCTGAACTCCTCGTACGGGTGAGCGTACTTCTCAGTCCAATCAGCCGCCTCAGGGTCCATATTACTCTTTGGTAGTTGAGTGAAGTCGATCTCTACCTTGAACTTTTCACCAGTCTCCAGTAGTGTATCGCCGTCGCTGTTAACACCGGATATCGTCATGATTGTACCGTTCGTCGAGTAGATCTCGCCGTGGCCATATTGGTTTGTATAGGTAGCTACTAGTACGTCGTCGTCTACGTCTATGGGCTCGTGGCCCTGTGATAGCTTCAGGTAGAACGTCAGTTTGGTGAGGCAGATATCGCTCTGGTCGCCGCTCACGTTCGCGAACTGGCCGATCAACCCGCTGTCTGTTAGCAGCGCAGAGGCTGCCTCGCTCATGCCTGAGCTGATTACTGACTGAGCCTTCTCAGCCGTCAAGAAACCCATGTTCAGGACGACGAACGCGAACGCAGCAGCGGTTATCACGAACGCCACGAGTATGATGGCGGTCTCAAGGCCCGTCATACCGCGACGCTTTCCCAGTAACTTATTTTTACTCATTGGTTGGTCTCCAATCCTTTCTACGGCGGTTTATGCCGAACGTTTCTCGCCGAATGAAGCTATTAAGAAAATGTATGTCGTAAAGTTACACATATATCGAGGATATGAAGTGCCTATGATAAGAGAAAGACGTTGAACACTTTAAAAATTGTTAAAAAAACATGTTTTTTCTAAATAAATATTATAAAAGTGTTATAATATGTAACGTTGTTAT
>CAYFYM010000029.1:0-11093 GCA_964347405.1 uncultured Candidatus Bathyarchaeia archaeon
GCCACGTGTATAGCCATCTTCATGCTGTAAAGGTTGTAGCGGAGGGACTTGAAAGATTCGAGGAGCTTGTACAGGAACTCGTCGACTATCCTCTGCTCCTCAGCGGACTCTCTCTGGAGGCGGAAGAGCACGTAGCTGAAGCCCAGGTAACTAGCCACTATGAGTAGATGGGCCCAGAGGGACGCTGGTCTTTGGTTTATCCACAACACCTTGTTGAACCCCCTGCCCTTGTAGAGTAAGAAGAAGTCAACCACGAAGTCAAGTATGATAACCACTAGGCTGGCGGCTAGACCCAGGACAAACAGCAGATACGGCGATCTTCTTTGGAGGCGCATCGGATGGTTCTCATCAGATGCACGCCGTTTTAAAGTATATGAAAAATTGTATCATGAATAAACTGATTACGGTATATGTAGCGTGTACCTACATACAGATTATAATAAACGGTTCATGAAGCGGAGAATAGTGCAGACATGGACATAGTTTCAACCGTGATCGACCTGTATTTTCGGGTGATGGAGTCACTGAACGTCAGGAACGTCAGCGTAGCGATACTCGTGCTAATAATAGGGATCGAGTTCATAGAGTTCTTCGCCGAGGAGGATGAGCAGGAAAAAATCGGAGAGAGAAGAAGGGCGAGGAAGAAGCCTGACGTTAAGAAGCTGCTCGGACTAGGCAGGGATAGAAAGGGTGTGCTGGTTATGGCCGATGAGAAAGGCGTCAGCGGCGCCCCTAAACGCGCAAAGGAAACTGGTCCACAAACTCGGGGCCGGAAGCCGAGTCTTAAGGCGTTTGGCTTCGCGTCGGAAGACGTGGCGGAGGTCATCGGCTCCAGGACATACACCATTAGAACGGTGTTGGAAGGAAACCACATCTACCTGGAGAAGGTGGAGGGATGACTCGGCTGATGACCGACGGCTGTTATGGAATACGTCAACATAATCTAAATATGAATTAAGGAGCCCCGGAAACTCATGGCGGAGGGAAGCAGCCGATACCGTGACAGGCTCCTGTTGCTGTCTAGGGTCAAGAAGCTCTGCCTCTGCTTCCTTCCACTTTTCCTGGGCTACCTGTTACTACAGAACACGTTGAACATAGAAGAGCCCCTCGCCGTGTCCACGGGCAAGAGCATGGAGCCTAAAATCCGCGAGGGAGACATACTGGTGTTCAGGGGGGTGACGCCCGAGGAGATCGAGGTCGGGGACGTAATACTGTTTGAGGTGCCGGAGGAGATGCGCGAGCTTCTGCCGCCCAGGATCACCCACCGCGTCACAGAGATAAGGAGGGAGGACGGTGAACTCTACTTCAGGACCAAGGGGGACAACGCGCCGCTGGACACGTACGAGATCCCCGCGGGCAACGTCGTTGGCCTCAACGTAGCCGTCATCCCCTTCGTGGGGCTGCCCCTGTTGTATGCGCAGAGGCCCGTTGGGATGATGGTGATAATTTTCCTGGTGGTGGCTCCGCAGTTCAGGGGGTACGGGAGATAATTATACTGAGGATAGATCACGGGGACCTCGAAGACCTCAGGTGCTTCATCTCGTACATCAGGGAGAACAACATGAAGATCGACGAGGTCAACGACATGATCTACTACCTCGCCGAGAAGTACGGGTTCAACCCGCTGAAGTACAAGATCAACCTGTTGACGGGCATCGTGACGCCGAAGGATCTAGAACATTACAACGATTCAGAGTTCATGGATGAAGACCTGCCCGAGGCCGAGACGGCGGCCGAAGAGCGTCCGGACAGGGGAACCGAGTTGGCTGAGATCGCTGATGAACGCCCTGTTATGCGACACCCCAGACGGGTGGTTGAGATAGAGGACAGCGTGGACGGGATAAGGACCTACAGGATCTACGCCGATGATATGAAGGCGGAGTACATGGCAGTAGATGAAGGGCGCGGAGAAGCGGCTGTGCAATCGGACCCGGAGGAGAGCCTGGAGCCGCTTGACGCATGGATAAACCGCAACCAGCTGTCTTACCTTGAAGCCCGTAAGATGGTTTCCTCTCTGGAGCTGAAGAAGAAGATCAAGGAGGTCGCACCCGCTTCCGCCGAAGCAATGGACTCGGCCCTACTGAACGAGTTCGACGCATGGATTAGGCGCCGTAGGCTGAACTACTATGGCGTCAGGATGATGATAGCCCGGCTCGGCCAAGAAGAGGAGCGGGCTAGAATGGAGAAAGCCATGGCTAGATAGACTGTGAATCCATAGAGTTTATCTGAAAAACGATGAAAATTTATTCAAACCCACATCTAACTGCGATATTGTTTATTAAATTCATGTTACTGCTTTATAATCCATAGTCCTTTTTATCGCAGTTTTTTTCATAGGTGCGAGGAGAATGAAGAAAAAAGGTAGAATAGGCGATTTCTTCAACAGGAAAAGCATAAAACTTGGGCTTCTGCTCATCTCGGCTCTCCTAATAGCCACGACGAGCACCAATGTGTACTATGGCCTACTGCAGGAGAACAGCATCGGGGTCGTCGAGGCGAAGGTGCACTTCACCGCAGGAGACGACTCCACCGCCGCAGGCTACACCCCTGGCTTGAACGAGACCTACTGTAAGCTTTCGTTGAATGCGTACGCTAACGTCACGCTATACTATGAACAGGCGGTTAACATCACCAACACCGACACCATCGCGCATGACATACGTCTCAGGCACGTAGCCATCGGCCCTGCAGACGGAACAGACAGCATCGAGAACTTCACTCAGATAGACTTCAAGCTGGTCGACAAGGCGGGTACAGTGCAGAGAACTCTAACATACACAACCACCCCCGTAGACACTTGGGTTACCCCGGGACCGACGACGTATGTCACCGTGCCAGCGTTAACCGAGTGGACCATGCAGATCGAGACTAACGCAGCAGCCGGAGCCAAGGTAGTTAGCTGTTGGATAGAGATCGCCGTAGACGTAGACGAATAGGTCTAACCCCAACCCAAACAGGCGAAACCTGAGACGAAGTGATAGATAGAGATGGGAGTGTACGCCCCAGAGCTACTTATTCTATACGCGCTTGACATGTTCCTAGTCCTAAGCATCGTTACGTGTCTTTTCGACTCCCATTTCCCTGTCGCGGTCCCCTACTTCTTCCAGCTGCTGGCCATCGCCGGGACCGGCCACATGTATCTGAGCCGGGTCTTCGAGGGGATGTTCACGGTGGAGAGTAGGTTCTGGTACAGCATCTTCTATCTAGGGGCCTACTTGGCTTCATCTTTCGCGGTTTCAGCCTATTTATTCTTGATTAAGAGGAGTGCACCCCAGGGGCTCATGTTCTTTGGTGGATGCACATTCCCTTCCACTGTTTTTGGAGGCTACATAATCTCGGTGTTCAAGAACGAGCTGCCCATCCCGTGGTTCCTTAGCTCGGACTTTGCGTCGGGATGGATGTCGATCCTGCTGCTGTTCAGCTTCATGCTGCTGTTCGCGGGCGTCGCCATGTTTTTCGACCCGGATCAGCGCTCCCTCAGGTCCTTCAGGCAGTCCATTGCCCAGTCTATAGTGGATCTGGTGAGCAGGGGCAGTAAGCATGAGATGTTCGAGGAGCCGGATCACGATTACCATGAGGAGGAGTATCCTGAGGAGTACGACCCGGTGGACTTTGTCCATGTCCATAGGATAGAGCACGAGGAGCGTGAAGGGGTCTAGAGTTGGCTCAGCATCTCTGGGGGGTGATGGGTGAATGAGGGGGTCGCGGAGGCTCATAGTTGTCTTCCTGCTTTTGTTTCTCTGGGCGGGTAACTATGTCTATACGGCGGTTTACTATGCCTTCAACGGCGAGTCCTCGGCTTCCATCACCTCCCCCGACGTGTACCTGGAGGAGGGCACGGCGGGGGCCAGCGTCGTTTACCCGAACGCCACCAGCGCCGCGTCCCAGGTCGACTCCCACGCGACGACTTTCTACCCCAACGACTACAACGTCACCCATGGGCTTCACGATTCTGGCTCCACCCCTGGCAGCGTATACCAGCTTGATTCTGATTACTTCACGGTTAACAGCTCGGGCTCTCACACATCGAACCTGGCGTACACACCATCTTCATACACTCTCCTCAACGGAACCTCAATAGCTAATTATGGCTGGGGAATAACCACTTCCTCGTTCAGCTCAACCTCAACTCACACCACCTACCGCTACATTGGGGGTACCTCACCCGACCTGCGGAACATGACCGTCACCAAGCTCCACATAAGGACGACGGGTTCAGGAACAGCAGCCATCGCCCTGTACACCGGCGGGACCTTGAACGACCCAACGGGGGCGGTGAAGCGCACCGAGGCATACAACGTGACCGTCTCGCCCGGCTGGAACGAGATCGACGTACCCGACTACGACTGGGAGAACAACACTGTGACCTACATTGGGTGGGCCCACAACACCGGTATATATTATTCAGGCAGCTCAAGCGACGCAGGGGACTTCCAGGCGGCCAATGGACGGTGGAACCAGCAACAACCAGCTGATGCGGACGAAACCTCGGCGATGCCGACAAACCCCGGGGCAGGCTCCTTTGCTAACTTCTGGTCCGCCGTCTATGTCGAGTATGAGCTAAACACAAAGAGCAGCCTAGACGCAGACGATGAATCTTACATGAGGTTTCGGAGCTACCTGAGCGCTAGCACAGATAACGTGGACCCGGTTGACAACGACTCAAGCGACGTTGACGGCAGCCCAGACAAGGGGTTCGACAGCGATTTCAGCCTTCAGCAGTCGGGGCCTGACTCCTTGTATGACTTGCTTCGTGAACAGTATTTCGGTAACCTGACGTTGGATTACGTTGATAACAACACAACCGACGTTGACTCTTCAACGGGGAAGGGGACGCACTCGAACTTCGCGAACCAGCAGAGCGGGCCAGACCTGGTTTACGACCTGCTTAAAGAGGAGAAGATGGTAAGCGCCAACGACTGGGGGATAAACAGTAGTTCGTTTTCGAGCAGCTTCAACCCTACTAACTATCGCTACATGGGCGGTACCTCACCTGACATTATGGACATGACCGTCACCAAGCTTCACATCAGGACGACGGGTTCAGGAACTGCAGCCATCGCCCTGTACACCGGAGGGGCTTTGAACGACCCTACTGGGGCGGTGAAGCGCACCGAGGCGTACAACGTGGCCGTCTCTCCTGGCTGGAACGAGATCGACGTACCCGACTACGACTGGGAGAACAACACCGTTACCTGGATAGGTTTCGCGATAAACACGGGAATATATTATTCAGGCAGCTCTAGTGACGCTGGTGACTTCCAGACCGCTCGGGGACGGTGGTCTCAGACAAATCCAGAAGACGCTGATGAGACATCAGCCATGCCCGTTAACCCTGGGGCAGGATCATTCAGCGATTTCTGGTACGCAGTTTATGCGGAATACGATGTTACAAGGTACCAACTTGATCTTGAAGCCCAATGGACCGATGTTCCCGACGGCTATCTGGGGACAGAAGTCGCGATAAGGACAGGCTCCTACAACGGCACTGAACAACTGAATCTCGGTTTCTGGAACAGCAGCAGCCAATGGCAGACATTGGGATACCTAGAGTCGGATTCATGGAACAACTTCACCATAACCCCATATCTTACATCGAGTAACTTCACCGTCAGGTTCAAGGGAGCGAGCGAAACAACGGATTCCGTGAAAGACGCCTGGAACATCGATGCAAGCATGATACGTCTGCTGGGACGACGAAACTTTGAGTATCCAGTGGAAAACAACTCTAGCGACATGGATTCCTCCCCGGACATTGGTATCCAAGCAGATTTCTATGCGCAACAGTCAGGACCGGACTCAAAATACGACTTGTTAACAGAAACCAAGTTCGAAAACATCACCCTCATAGACACGGAAAGCTTCGAGGGCTCATGGCCTCCATCCGGGTGGACGGCGACAGGGGGCTGGAACGCTGAAACAGACCAAGCGCATGATGGGCTCTACTCCGCCGACATAGACGGAGGAGCACCCCCAGGCGTGTCCGGGAACCTGGACACACCGAGCTTCAACTGCTCAGGAGTACACGCAATATACTTGAGCTTCTGGTTCATGGACGACGACCTAGACCCAGGTGAACTTACCATCCAGTACTGGGAAGGAAACACGTGGGACGACATACTGAACCTGACGAGTTACACAGAGGACGTCTGGAACTTCTTGGAGCTTAACATATCTGACAGTCAATACTATGTTGACGACTTCCAGGTACGCTTCGCCGCAGACACTTTGAGGTGGGGAGAGCACTTCTACCTAGACCAAGTCACGATAACAAAGGAAGTCGAGATATCACCCTATGAGGACTTAGACATAGAGGTCCAGTGGACGAACCTCGATTATGACGCCTCTAATAAAGAACTCTGCATATACACGGGTTCGATGGGGGCAGAGGACCTTATGGTCGAGATATGGAACACAAGTTCATCAGGCTGGGACGTAGTGTTCTCTGATCTGACCGCGGGCTCATGGAACAACGCCTCCATCACCGGCTGGATTACCGGTGAAACCGTAACGATAAGATACAGAGGGAGCACAACAACGGGTGACACCGTCAAGGACCAGTGGGAGATAGATGTCGCCCTTATCCACATCTGGCAGAACGGGACAGCCGAGTACACCCTAGACTTGGAGTACCAGTGGACCGGCGTCGACTTCACCGAGTCAGGTGAGGAGCTGTGCATCTACGGTGGAACCATGGGCGCAGAGAACATCCTCGTCGATGTGTGGTTCAACAAGACATGGAACAACGTCTTCGCGGACCTTAACACCGGGTGGAACAACGTCTCAGTCAAACAGTACCTCAACTCCAGCACCTTCACCATAAGGGTGAGGGACGGCACACCCACGTCTGATGTATTATTCGGTACGTGGGAGATCGACGTATCGCTGCTCCACCTCTGGGGCGAGACGTACACGGCCGAAGTAGTGTTCGAGGGCACCAGCAACCTGTACGAGTGGCCACAGATCGAGTGGACCGTAGACAGCGCGTGGACCAACGCCTCCATCAGGGTAGACATCCGGCTCTACAACTACACGGGCGACGCCTACCCGGAGTCCGGAGACGGGTTCAGCAACTACACGTCTGGTCCGGCTGGCGTCGACGAGACGGAGAGCCAAGTGATCACAGACAGCCCGATGGACTTCAGGAACGCGACCAGCGGGTGGAAGATAAAGGTTAGAGGCGAGCACTCGTCCCAGTTCGACCTCGGCGTCGACTACGTCGCCCTCAACACGACCTACTACGACGAGTACACGGCCCAGACCGAGTTCGTGTTCACAGACGTCACAGATAACCAGTCCCCCAACCTCAACTTCACCGTGGTCAACCACAACAGCATAGACGGCGCATCGGTGACCCTGCAGGTCTGGAACTACACCTCCTCAAGCTTCCCGTCTAGCGGCCAGGGATACCTCAGCTACGTCTCCAGTGGAGCCAACAACAGGCGGTGGGTAAACGTCACCAACAACGCACAGAGCTGCCTCAGCGGCAGCTACGCCCGGATACGGGTCACCTCCGTGTACTCGACGACGGAGTACTACCAGCAGTTCACCAACTTCGTGAGGCTCCTCCAAGAGGAGTCCATACTCGTCAACGACTACGCCCTAAGGGTCACAAACAACGGGACGGACCTCTACAACATTCGACTCGTCAGAGTCTCGGACAGCAACATAGACAGGATCATAAACTGCACCGTCTACTTCAGATCAGGCGAGACACAGCTACAGGTCATAGACGGCGCCTTCACCCTGACCACGGGGACATGGGCCAACCTGCCAGCCACCAGCAGCCTAGACATACTCATCGACGCCTCCACCGTACACCTGCAGTACGCCAGCGTCATCGAGACTGAGCTCGAGGTCCTGCGAAGCGGTACCTCCACGTATACCAAGTATCCCATCCAGTTCACGATAACCTAACAGGCACCGGCGGGAAGGAAAAAAAGTAAAGGAGGTTCAAGCCAACACACTATTGGTTGGCGTTACAGTCTCTTTCCTTCGAAACACCCCAACCAAAACATCTTAAAAAAAATTCATGTATGGAGCCGCGCTACACACAAGCCCCACGAATCTTATAGGCTCTCCCTGTACGGGTGCCTGGCCCTCCTCGCGTTCTCCTTGAGCTCCTCGACGGTGGGCCGGCCCTCTATGGCCTTCCGTATGGCGTGCCTCGTCGCCTTAAAGTTGTTGATGTACACGCGCTTACGGCGGCTCGCCGAAGGGTGAACGAAGACGTTAGCCACCATCACCAGCTCGTCTGTCTCAGGCAGTATCCCGTCCTCCACGCTCTGGACAACCGCCCTGGCCACGGCCTCCTGAGCCGGACCGTACACGAGGCTCGCGTCCCTCATACCCTTCACAGGCACCGTGGGCACCATTATCGTGGGCGGCTTCACAGCCAGGTTGGGTTCTAGGATGACCTGTAGAGCCTCACGGTCCTTCGACGGCCGCGCCAATGCATCGGCGTACGCCTTCCCAACCGGGCCGTCCACCGTCCCCACGAGGAGGTCGACGTGGGCGACCTCGTTGCTGCCGGGGTCGACCAGGGCCTCGCCGGTGCGAAGGCCGAAGCGATCAATGACCTCGGGCGTCACGTCCACTCTGTAGAAGCGCTCCGTGACGGGCTTCTCCGGTAGCTCGAACCTGACAGGCTTCTTCTCGAGGAGCCCCAGCTTCTCCAGCTCCACCCTGAACTCCTCCCTGAGCTCCCAGCTCACCACGTCCCCGAGGACGATGGGTCGCCTAGTCATCCCAACGTCGTGGCCCATGTAGTTAAGACAGACCTTGGGCCCCAGGGCGCCCGTGGCGACTATGTGCCTCGTGAACTTCTGGAGCCTACGCTGGACGTTGCGCGCCTCCTCGAGCTTGCCCTTCTTCACCTTCCGGTATACATCGAGCCAGTAAGGCGTAATGACGTTGGCCGAAGCCAGTATCATCCCTTTGCACCCGGCCGCCAAGGCGGCTAGGACCACCTCGTCCCACCCGACCACGACGTCGATCTTGTCGCCCACCTTCTCCAGCACCGTCATGAGGTACTTGAGGTCGCCGCTGCTGTCCTTCATGCCATGGACGGTGCTGCACTCGTCCACAAGGTCCTCGACCACCTGCCAAGGGATATACTGGTTGGTGGCGACTGGGATGTTGTAGATAACCAGCGGGATGTCCACCGCGTCGGCGATGCTCACGTAGTGGTCATATATCCCCTTCCCGCCTTTGGGCTTCAGGTAGTAGGGATTCACGATGATGGCGGCGTCCGCCCCCACATCCAAGGCGTGGCTCGTGGCGTCGATCACCAGCTTGGTTGCCGTGTCCCCGGTCCCAGCGATGACCGGCACCCTGCCGTTCACCTGATCCACACAGACCTCTATCACCCTGGCCCTCTCAGCCTGGGTCATTAGGCTGAACTCGCCTGTGGTGCCGCACGGCACAATGCCCGTGATACCCTGCTCGATGAGCCAGTCGACGAGGCTCCTGAACGCGGGCTCGTTGAACTCCTCGTTTCCATCGAAAGGCGTGACAACCGCCGGGAGCACGCCCTCGAGCTTAAAACCAGACATCTCAGTGGATGTTAGTTTCTCGTTTCTTTAATTCTTTCCTCTGCGCCTCAGCCTGCCATCATCTTGCTTATCTTCTCCCTGATGGGGTCCATGAACTCCGGGAAGTCGTACTCCTCGGCGTCGAACTTCCCCTCCCACCACTCCACGGTCAGCATGTCCTCCTCAGGCAGCAGTATATGGGGCACCCCCGCAGGCACTCGCAGCGGCTCACCCTTCACCAGCGAGTGCTCGACGTTCTCCCCATCAAGCTTGAACACGTACTTCCCCTTCCCGTCGAGCAGGATCGAGGTCTGATCCACCGTATGTATGTGGTTGCCCCTGTACATCCTGGCCCTGGTGTAGAGCAGAGAGTACCACTTACCACTGTACGTGAAGCCGATGGCCTCGCCCACATACTCCATCTCTCCCCCGGTCCACCTCTCGAAGTCGATGACATACTTCTTCTCCTTCAAACAGTCCACCGTGAAAGTAACTTAGACCCACGTATTATATTTCAGTGCCTATGCAAGACCCCAATTTTCTAGGGCATGGCTGCATCCCACGTGCAACGTTTTCGATCCGTGAGAACGAGGCGTATACTAGGTTCTAAAGAGAGCAAGGGGAGACGGGGAAAAAAGGTGTAACCTTGTACCATAATCAAATTATATCGAATTTTATTCATGAGACCAGGTAGATGAATAAAACCAGATCAGTGATCCTACTGGTTATACTGCTTCAAATAACATCGACTCAGTCAGCCCCGGCTCTGGCCGCTGACACGGAGCCCGAGGGAACCCTCGTGGGGGGCAAAATAAGGAGCAACACCGTCTGGACAAAAGAGAACAGCCCCTACATACTCGATGACAACATACTGGTCCCGCGCGGGGTAAGGCTAAAGATAGAGGAAGGCGTGGTAGTCGACCTACATATATGGTCGATGACCATAGAGGGCTCCCTCAGAGCCGTGGGAACCCCCGAGGAAAGGATCCTGTTAAACGTGTCAGAGATGACCCTGTCTAGCTACGACAAGGCAAGGATCTACTTCACTGACACGAGCATCAGATACACAGAAGGCAGCTCACGTGGCTGCCTCCTCGAGTACGTCGACATCCACTGCGCCAACTACACCGCGGAGTACGGCCTGATAAAAGGGGGCACACTGAAGCTCGACCACGTCGCCATCTACGGCTCGCGTTACCATAACAAGAAATACACGGTGGAGTCGGACGGGGTTGTGACGGACTGTCTCTTCGACGGCGTGATCCTCGCCGTGAAAATGGAGGAGGGCACCGTCACAGACAGCAGGTTCATGAAAATCAGGCAAGGCGCGGCCATAACCATACACAACGGCACCGTGAGAGACAACCTCATAGACGGCGCGGTGCGTGGGATAAACGTGAAAAACGCGCTGGTGATGAACAACACGATACTGAACACCCATATAAACGGGATACTGGTGAAGAACGAAGACATCCCGTGGAACGAGACCAAGCTCAGACCCATAATAACCAGAAACCTCATCATGGGATGCGAGGAAGACGCGATACGCATCACCGGTGA
>CAYFYM010000030.1:0-7468 GCA_964347405.1 uncultured Candidatus Bathyarchaeia archaeon
AGAAGCTGGGCGCTCGTAAACACCAGCGTCCGCGAGGCCCTGCCCGTGAGCTTCCTGGAGGCCCTGGCCCACGAGACCCCCATAGTCAGCGGCGAGAACCCCGACGGCCTGACATCGGAATACGGCTACGTCGTCGAGGACGGCGACTACTCCACCGCGTTGAACACGCTCCTCACAGACACCGAGAGACCCGAGAAGGGGCGCAGCGGGCGACGCCACGTCACCGAGGTCCACGAGGCGGGGAAGGTAGTGGACAGACACGTCGAGATATACGAGTCCAAAGAGGTCTAGGCTTGCGGCTGGTGGTGTTCGGCGGCTGGTTCGGCTCCAGAAACCTGGGGGACGAGGCCATACTCATAGGCCTACGCAACGTCCTAGGCGGCGTGATGCCGGGCGTCGAGCTGGTCGCCCTCTCCACCGACCCCGAGTACACGGAGAAGGCGTGCGGCGTCGAATCCGTCAGGCTCAGGAGCCCCCGCAGCCTCGTCAGGAACAGGGAGGAGTACCTCAGGGTCTTCGACGAGGCCGACGGCTGCATAGTCTCCGGCGGCACCCCCATCTACGACTACGGCCACCTCAGCAGAGCCATACACATGGCCCTCCCCGCCATAAAGGGAAGGCCCCTCGTGTTCTTCGGCGTCGGAGCCAAGCCCCTGCGCTCCTTCAAGGGCAGGGAGGTCACCCGGCTGCTCCTCAGAGGCGCCAAGCGGATATCCACGAGGGACGCCCCGTCGCGCGCCGTGCTATCCCGGCTCACCCGCACCCCCATAGTCGTCACCGGCGACAGCGCCCTCCACATGGAGAGGGCGGCGGCCGAGGAGCCCCGTGAGCCCCTGGCTCTGGTGTGCCCGAGGCACCTCTCCCTGGACCACAGGAGGAGCTACCACCAGCCCCTGTCCTCGCCCGAGATCAACAGGATAAGGCACATGGTCGCCAGGGCCGCCGACCGCCTAGCCTCCATGGGCTACGCTGTGCGTTTCACGCCCTACCACACGGTGCCCCACGACGACGACAGGCTTGAGATAACCAGGGTGCGGAACCTGATGAGGAGCGGCGACGCCGAGACCCTGCCAAGGCCATCTTCGCCGGAGGCGGCGCTGAGGCTGGCCGCGGAGGCGTCTCTGGTGGTGGGGCTGCGGCTCCACTCGCTGGTGCTTGGAGGGCTCGCCGGGACGCCGGTGGCGAGCGTCGGGTACGACGTGAAGATCGACGGGTTCATGGAGCTAGCCGGGGCAGGTCGATACCTCTGCCACGCCGGGGAAGGCCTGGACGCCCTGAGCGACAGAGTGGACACCCTCATCGAGGAACGCGAAGAAGCCAGGCGGACGATCACAGGCAACGTCGAGATGATGAGGCGGAGGATAAGCAGCGAGTCCGTGAAGGTGGCTAGGCGGCTCTCCGGGCAGCCTCCCTGAAGAAAGCCCGCGCCGACCCGGCGAGGAACACCGATCCTATGACCAGCACCATGTCCTCGTCGCCTGCAAGCTCAAGCGCCCTGGTGAACGCGGATTCTTCGTCCTCTATAATCTCGTAGGGCCTGCCGTTTCGCTCCACCTCCGCCGCGATTCTCCTTGGGTCGGCGGCGCGGCCCATGACGCTGTGGGTGGTTATTATGAACCTCTCGGCCACCGCCGCCACGCTGTCTATCATACCCGGTATCTTCTTGTCGGAGGACATGCTAACCACGGCGATTATCCGGCGGGGCTTCATGTCCTCCATGATGCTCTTCTTCACGGCCTCGGTGGCCTCCGCGTCCTTGGCGCAGTCCAGCACCACCATGGGCTTCTCCATCACGATCTCAAGCCGGGCAGGCCACTCTACGTCGGCGAGGCCGCGTCGGATGGCTTCACCTGGCACCGTGACGCCGTACCTGCCGAGGGACTCGACGGCGGCGACGGCTGTGGCGGCGTTGAGCAGCTGGTGCTCGCCCAGCAGCGGTATACAGAGGCCGGTGTACTCGTTGAGGCTGTGGAGGTCGAAGGTCTGCCCCGTGAGGCTGGAGCCTGTCCGGGTGTAGGAGGTGTCGTAGCCCACGTGGACCACCTCGGCCGCCAGCTCCCCGGCCCTCTCCTCGAAGACCCGGAACACGTCGCTGTCCCGGGTGGCCGTGACCAGCACCCTGCCCGGCTTGATGATGCCCGCCTTCTCGCCGGCTATCTCCACCAGCGTCTCACCGAGGATGTTGGTGTGCTCGTACCCGATGTTGGTGATCACCGAGACCAGGGGGTCGACGACGTTGGTTGCGTCCAGCCTCCCCCCGAGGCCCACCTCGAGGACCGCAATCTCCACACCCATCTCGCGGAAGTACTGGAACGCCATGGCCGTGACTATGTCGAAGAACCTGAGAGGCATGGACTCATCCAGCATCTCCTCGAACAGCGGCCTGATGGTGGAGAGAATCCTCGCCACGTCCTCCCTCGGTATATACTCGCCGTCCACCCTTACCCGCTCCCTGAAGTCTTCGAGGTGCGGAGACGTGAATAGACCCACCCTGATGCCGCCGGCCGCCAGGATCGACGCGGTCATCGCGGAGGTGGAGCCCTTTGCGTTGCTGCCCCCCACGTGGATGGAGCTGAAGCTCTCATGGGGGTTCCCCAGAAGCTCCAGTATGCGGCGTGTGGGCCCGAGGGTCCGCTCTGGGCCGAACCTCCTCACGTTGTAGAGCCAGTCCAGAGCCTCGTCGTACTCCAACGGATCACCTGCTATGCTTCAACCCTGAAAGGGGTTCCGCGGATAAATAAGGTGGGGGGCCGCCTGAGCCGAGGGGCTACTCCTCTTCCTTGAACCTGTGCTCCAGGTCGGCGAGGCACTGGGGCAGCGTGGTATACTCCATTGCGCCGGGGCCTAGCCGGGCGGGCTGGAAAACGCCTTGCCTCCTCATGTAGCCGGCCAGCTGCATGGCCTCTCGCCGCGCCGGATCGAAGGCGGGGTCGTCGAACAGGTCCACCACGAGTGGTTTGCCCTCGTCGTCCGCCGCCAGCTTGCCGTTGGCCACCTGCACGCCGAGCCCTATTATCCTGGGCGGCCCGTCGAACAGTGTGCACTTGCTGTTCTTGAGAGCGACTGGGAAGAAGGGGCCCCAGTGGCTGCCCCTCATCCAGCCCGCCACCATGTATGTGTGAAGGAATGGGCTGGTGATCTCCCCTACGCTGGGGAGGCCGCTCTGCGCCCGTACGAGGCATACGGGGTCGTCCTTCCCGACGTACTTGCCGGCGATGTAGTTGATCTTTGTTGTGCTGCTGGCGGCCGCGACCTCGCCGTCGCTGTTCCGGGTCACCCTCTTGATCGTGTAGTTCTCGGTTGCGGCGGTGAGGTCGAGGAGGCTGTACAGCTCGTCGGGGGTGCTCAACGTGATGCTTCTGTTTTTCAGGCCGTCCAATACCTCGAAGCTGAAGCCACAGGTTAGCCTCGGGTCTATAACCAGGCCGCTGGTGTTGCCCGGGTCTGCGAAAATCTTGTAGAGGAGGTAGTTGAACGCCGCCGGCTCCGTCTTGTCGGCCGCGTAAACGACCACCGGGTCGCTTCCCCGTTCCTCGAACTCTATCTCCGCGACGCCCGGCCCCATCCCCTTTATGTTGCCGCTGAAGGCGTCGGCGAGGAGGTCCTGACCGGCGCCGTATAGCTTCATCTTCCTGGCCTTGTCGGCGCACGCCATGAAGGTGTCCCACGCGAGCCTGTGGATCTCCTCGCTGTTCTCGCCGCGGCTGTGGGTCATGAGGAGCTCGGTGTCGTCGCCGGCGTGGAACACGTAGAAGCTGTTTATGAGGCCTGATTCCTCGGCCTCGGCCATCCTGGTCTCGGCGACGTCGAGCAGCGGCTTGGGCACGGTGACGTGGCCCGGTATGCTGCCGATGTCAGCCTTGATGAGTGAGACAGTTGTCTTCACCATATCTATCTCACCATTGAATACGGCTCTGGTATATAATAATGAGTGAGACTGGGGCGGAGGCTATGACGGGGGGCCGTGTCTGCTCCAGTCAGGCGTCCTCGCCCCGGGGAAGCTGTCGCTCCTAGGCGAGTACGGCTTGATGTCCACAAGGGGAGAGCCCTCGTTGGCGTCCAGCCCCCTCACCGTCAGCACGCAGCCCTCGACATCCACGAGTTCGACCACGGTGTGCCCCAACGGGTTGGGCCTCGACGGGCTCCTGCACGCGTAGACCCCTCTCAGCTGGTTCACCCCGTGCCTTCTCGGGTAGACCCGGAGCGTCCCCCTGTGCCCAGGCGTGTCCCTCTCGTGGAACCAGTAGAGTACTATGAGGTGGCTGTAATCCTCGACGCCCAGGAGGCCGGGGCAGAACTCCTCATAAACCCTGATGGTCGAGATGTCGCCGTCGACGGCGGAGACCACCCCTATGAACCTGACCTCTCCCCTCTCCATGGATCAAATATGGGGAGCGAGCCCGCTATGTGTCTTTCCAAGAGTTATTATTGGAGAGGGATCTGTATTCAGTTGATCGAAATGAGCAGGGTCTCCATCGTGAAGTCGCCAGACAAGCCCAGCGAGGAACAGGTGTACCGGATGGTCAAGAAGAGCGTCGACCTGATCGGCGGCATAGGGTCCGTGGTCGAGCCCGGGCAGACGGTCGCCCTAAAGCCCAACGTCGTCACGGGCAGGGTCACGGCGCCCGGCGTCACCACCGACAAGAGGGTCGTGAAGGCCATGATAAGGCTGTGCCAGGAGGCGGACGCGGGCAGGGTGCTGGTGGTGGAGGGGGCGGGCTACTTCACAGAGACCGCCAAGGCGCTGGAGCTCAGCGGCATAAAGGAGATGGCGGAGGAGATGGGCGCCGAGGTCGTCGACGTGGACGTGAGCGAGCTTGTGACGCTCAAGGTGCCGAGGCCCCTGATAACCGACACGGTGAGGGTCTCCAAGAGCTTCATGGACGCCGACGTCAGGATCAACCTCCCCGTCATGAAGACCCACGACCAGCTCCTCGTCACCCTCGGCGTCAAGAACATGAAGGGCGTCATGCCGAAGCCCATGAAGCGCCGGTTCCACGCCATAGGCGTCGTGAAAGGCGTCATAGACCTCAGCAAGACGGTGCCCCTGGACCTCACAGTGCTGGACGCCATAGTCGCCATGGAGGGCCTGGGCCCAAGCTTCGGCCCCAAGGTGGAGCTCAACACAGTCGTCGCCAGCAAAGACGTGTGGGCGCTGGACAGGGTCACCAGCAGGATGATGGGCTTCAAGCCCGAGGAGCTGGACTACCTGATGGAGGCAGCCGAGCACGGCCTCTACGACCCAGCCGAAGAGCCCACAGTCGTGGGGGAGCAGCTATCCAGCTACACTTACAGGTTCGAGAGGCCCCCAACCGACCTGGAGTTCGCCGAGGGCGTCACCGTCATAAGCGGAGGAGCCTGCAGCGCCTGCTGAGGAACAATCCACAGCGTCATCTACGACCTGGAACAGATGAAGAAGATGGGCGAGGTAAGGGACCTGTTCATCGTCGTGGGAAGCAAAGCTGAGCCCCCCGGGGGACTGCCCAACACCCCCATCATAATGGGCACCTGCCTCAAGAAGCACGAGGACGCTGGCTGCTACGTCGAGGGCTGCCCACCAAACAACGACAAGATGCTCGCAGCCATAAGACAGGTCTGCGGCATCGAGTAACCTTCCCCCGGCATGACAGATGGCAGGCTACGTGACCGGTCTCAGGAGAACCTAAAGCCTTACGCGTGGTTCATGGAAAACCATTTAATCCCGGCGACAAACACCTCACCGGTGCATTAAATGCTAGCCATAAAGTCGAAGAAGATACACACCATCACAGACGGCGTAGTGGACGGCACGATCCTCATAGACAAAGGGAAGATCAAGGCCGTGGGGCCGGACGTCAAGGTGCCCGAAGACGTCAAGACCCTCAAGGCCAGGGTGGTGACGCCCGGCCTCGTCGAGGCCCACTGCCACATAGGCATATGGGAGGAGACCATAGGCTGGGCGGGGAGCGACGGCAACGAGATGACCGACCCGGCGACGCCCCACGTGAGGGCGCTGGACGGCATCAAGGCCAACGCCGACGAGGGCGGACTCGTCGCCGCCCTGGAGGAGGGCGTCACCACGGCCCAGGTGCTGCCCGGCAGCGCCAACGTCATCGGCGGCTACGCCGTGGTAATAAAGACGACGCCCAAGACCACCACCGACGAGATGGTCATCAGGAGCCCCAGCGGCATGAAGATAGCCTTCGGCGAGAACCCCCGGCGCGTCTACGGCGTCGAGCAGAAGAAGATGCCCAGCACACGGATGGGCGTCGCCGGCGTCCTCAGGGAGTGGCTCCAGAAAACCAAGAACTACCTAGACAAACAGGAACAGTTCAAGGACGACCCGGAGAAGCAGCCCGAGCAAGACATCAGGCTGGAAGCCCTCGCCCCGGTGCTCAGGAAGGAGATACCACTCCGGGCCCACGCCCACAGGGCCGACGACGTCGCCACGGCGATACGGATCTGCGAGGAGTTCGACGTGGAGATGAGCTGGGAGCACGCCACCGAGGGACACAGGATAGCCGAGTACATCGCGGAAAAGGGCGTACCGGCGGTCTGGGGGCCCAGCCTCACCGCCCGCGGCAAGTGGGAGATGAGGGAGCTAAGCTACGACACCCCCCGGATCATGCACGAAGCCGGAGTCAAGTTCGCCATACAGACGGACGCCGTCGGCAGCACCATAAGGTTCCTGCCCCTCAGCGCCGCCTACAGCGTCAAACACGACCTACCATACGACTACGCGTTGAAGGCCATCACCATAGTGCCAGCCGAGATACTGGGGGTGGCCGACCGAGTGGGCAGCATAGAGCCCGGCAAGGACGCCGACCTGAGGCTGCTGAGCGGCGACCCGCTGGAAGTCATGACCAAGGTTAAGAAGGTCATAATCGACGGAGAGGTAGTCTTCCCCCAATAATTTTTTTAAAAACCTTTCAAAACGGGCTAGCCTTCCTTTATGTAGGCCCTGACGATGACGATGTCCGTTTCCGGCCAGTCGCTCATCGCCCCGTATGGCGTGGACTTGTCGCCCGTGGGCGCCGACTCGATGGCGTCCACCACTTCCATTCCCTTCACCACCCTGCCGAAAACCGCGTACCCGTGGCCGTCCGGGTTCGGGTAGTCCAGCCCCGCGTTATCCACGGTGTTGATGAAGAACTGGCTCGTCGCCGAGTCCGGGTCGGACGACCTGGCCATGGCTACCGTGCCCCTCTCGTTCTTCAAGCCGTTCCGGGCCTCGTTCGTTATGGGGTCGTGGCCCTCCCTCCACGTCCCATCCGGCTGAAAGCCCCCCGCCTGTACCATGAAGCCCTCGATGACTCTGTGGAACACGAGCTCGTCGTAGAACCCCTCCTCGACGTACGCCACGAAGTTGTCCACCGTGACCGGCGCCTTCTCCCGGTCAAGCTCGATCTCTATCACGCCCATGCTTGTCTCAAGTACGGCTATCTCGTTCACCTCTGATTCCCTGAAGAACATGTCTATCGCTGTCATA
>CAYFYM010000031.1:0-10488 GCA_964347405.1 uncultured Candidatus Bathyarchaeia archaeon
GAAGGTCAAGACCGTGCTGTTCGCGTTCACGCCCCTCCCCGGCACGAGGCTGGAGAGTCTTCCCCCACCCCGGCTTGACAAGTACAGGCGGATTCAGGCCGCAAGGCACCTCATAGTGAACGGGCAAGCCACCCTGAACGACCTCACCTTCGACGAGGAGGGGAGGATAACGGGCTACGGCGTGGACCCCGAGCCCTTCCTCAGGGACGGGGCGGCCTTCATGACCACCGGCTGCCCCGGCTGCAACCGCCCCTTCTATAACGAACGACCCTCAGGCCCCTTCTACAACTACCCCCGACCCCTCACAGAAAACGAGATAAAAGAAGAGCTCAAACCACTAAAATAGACGAACCGTCAAGGCCCACGATTAAATAGCTACACCATATGACAACCAGACACACCCGAAAAACCGCTTATAGTAAGTAACCTACTATAAGGAAACCAGAGCCTCCACGCCAAGCCCCCCCCGTCAAACCCACAAGGAAAACCAAATAACCCCGCACAACCCACCTTACAAAGGTAACAGCCATGAAAGACACCTGGCGCCTAATCGACATGCGAATAGAGGACGCCCCCACCCAGATGGCAATCGACGAGGCCATAGCCATGGCGCGGCTCAAAGAAGGCACCCCCAACACCGTACGGCTCTACAGGTGGAGCCCCTCAGCCGTAAGCATAGGCTACTTCCAGAGCATAGAGAAGGAGGTCAACCTCCAGGCCTGCGAGAGGCACGGAGTAGACGTCATACGCCGCATCACCGGCGGAGGAGCCGTCTACCACGACTTCAACGGCGAGATCACGTACAGCCTCGTCGCCCCCGAGACAGACCCAAAGATGCCCGCCGACATACTCGCGTCCTACGAGCTCATATGCGGCGCCATAGCCAACGGCCTCGCCGCGCTCGGCGTAGAGGCGGAGTTCAAGCCTGTCAACGACATAGTCGCGGGCGGCAGGAAGATATCGGGGAACGCCCAGACCAGGCGCCACGGCGTCGTGCTACAGCACGGCACCGTCCTCGTGGACACCGACATCAGGCGAATGTTCCAGGTGCTAAGGGTGAGCGACGCCAAGATAAGCGACAAGCTCATCAAGGCCGTGGAGGACAGGGTGACCAATATAAGACGCTACCTGGGCCGCCAGGTGGGCTTCGACGAGGTGAGAGCCGCCCTCATCGAGGGCTTCGAGGACGCCTTCGACGTGGCCCTCGAGCCGGGGGAGCTTACCGGCGCAGAGAACCTGCTAGTGAAACGGCTCCACGACAAGTACAGCAGCAGGGAGTGGGTTTTCCAGAGATGAAGCGGGCCGAGTACAAGATACCGGGGGGCAAGCTCCTGTCCGCCGAGCTAGCCGTGGAGGAGGGCCGCATGGTCGGCGTAAAGATAACGGGCGACTTCTTCATGCACCCCGAGGCATCCATAATCGAGCTGGAGAAGGCCCTGGAGGGCGCCCCCGCGGCAGGCCTGGAGGACGCGGTGAACACGTTCTTCCGGGAAAACGACGTAGCCCTCTTCGGCGTCCACGTCGAGGACTTCGCGAGAGTCGTCAGGATGGCGCTGGAGTCATAAAGAGGCCAACCTGTCTTCGAGGGCCCGGGGCGTGGCGCAGCAGCCGTCGAAGCGCACCACCACGTACCCGTTTTCAGATGCCCGGCTCACGGTTGACCTGGACGCCGACGCGACTCGTTCCACGCCCGCCTCTATCGCCCGCCACTCCAGCTCCGTCTTGTAGCCCCTGCTCCTCATGCAGCCGAGCGCGACCTCTGTGCCCGGGCTCAGCCTCTTCGCCTCACCCATCAGTCCGACGATCTCTTCGATGGGCGGCGGCGCCACCCCTGACATGGGGGTACCCGCCGTGGGTATCAGGCCGAGGAAGACTATGACCTCGGGCTCTATGGCCAAGGACAGCTCCAGAGCCTTCCGTTCTCCCCTCACCTCGCCGTAGTGCAGCCCGACGCATACGTGGGGCGCTATAGACGCGGCGCCCGCGTCCCTGAGGCTGGTCAACGTCGCGCCGTTCATCTCCACCGACGCCTTCAAGCCGTAGACTTCCCTGAGAGTATCCTCACTACCGACAACGTCCACCGAGACTATGTCGGCGCCGGTGGACGCCACCTCCTCAGCCTCCCGCGTGTCCAGCATCCCGGTGTGAAGGTTCAGAATGAGATCGGTGTTCTCCTTCACCCACGCCAGCGTGGGCAGGAACCGTTTCAACGGCACCCTGCCCTCGGCGGTGGAGCCGCCGCTGACCAGCAGGCCCACCCCGCCTCCCCTCTCGTGCTCGACGCAGAAGCGCTTCAGCTTCTCGGGAGTGCTTACGTCGGGCATCTGCCCGAGGTAGTGGGCCTTGCAGTGATCGCACATGAGCTCACAGCGTGAGCCGGTGACTGAGACGCTGGGGAACCTGGGCAGCGGGTAGTAGAATCTGACGGTGCGCGACACGGCGAGTCCTCGACAGTATGTTTCTGTATGGACGCGATAAATAGGTTTTTTAAAAAAGGGTGGACTGGCTACTTGGCTGCTTCAGCCAGCTTCCTCCCCAGCTCCCTGCACCTCTCGAGCACGGCTTCGCTAGGTGCCCCGCTGGAAGCGACCGGCTCATCTACGACTGGGCCTATACGTTTCAGCAGTTTCACGAAGGGCTCCCGCACCCTCCCTCCTCCGCCGTGGCTGTAGAAGAGGGCGAGCGGCTTGCCCGTCATCCCCTCCTCGTGCCTGTGGATGTACCAGTCGTCCATGAACGTCTTGATGCCCCCGGCGACGTAGCTGAAGTAGTCTGGCGTGCCGACGGCGGCGACGCTGTAATGTGGGAAGGTCGTGATGTCCAGCCGGTCCTCATTGGTGTTGAACGCCACGACCTGCAGCCCCGCCTCCATTAACCCCTCCGCGACGGCCTCGGCCATCCTAGCCGTGTTGCCGTACTGCTGAGAGTGGTATAACACGAGTGCTTTCATGCTCTTTTCCCCGAGAATCTTCTATAGTCTCTCCATCCGTTATTTAAACGTTATATCTATGCATCAAACATTTGATGCATAAATCATACGTTTACACCTGCTCTCGGTTAACCCTAAATCCCCGGAGACGCAGGAGTAGCCATGGCAAAGATAGGCTGCTCACTAGAGGAGATAGACACCCCGGCGCTGCTGCTGGACCTGGACGTCATGGAGGCCAACATAGAGAAGATGGCCGAAAGGTTCAGGGGGATGCCCGCCGAGCTCAGGCCCCACGCCAAGACCCATAAGACCCCCATAATAACACAGAAACAGATACAGGCTGGCGCCATAGGCGTCACCTGCGCGAAGCTCGGCGAGGCGGAGACCATGGCCGAGGCAGGCGTCAAGGACATACTCATCGCCAACCAGGTGGTCGGCGAGCCCAAGGTTACACGGCTCATGAGCCTCGCCAAGCACAGCGACGTAATAGTCGCCGTCGAGGACAGCGTGAACGTGAGGCACCTCGCCGAGAAGGCCAGGGAGAAAGGCGTCAGGCTCAACGTGCTCGTGGAGGTGGACGTGGGGAACAACCGCTGCGGCGTCATGCCCGGGAAACCCGCCCTCCGCCTAGCCAAGGAGGTGCAGGGATACCCGAGCCTGAGCCTCAGGGGCCTCATGGGCTACGAGGGGTTCTGCCAGTTCATCGCGGACATGGACGAGAAGAGGCGTAAGGTCACGGAGGCCATGGACAAGCTCGTGGGCACCAGGGACACCCTAGAGGACGCCGGCGTAGGCGTGGAGATCGTGAGTGCGGGCGGCACAGGCACCCACATGATCACCGGCAGGCACCCGGGGATCACCGAGATCGAGGCAGGCAGCTACGTGTTCATGGACGCCCGGTACAGCCAGGTCCCCGGCTTAGAGGAGTTCGGCCAAGCAATAAGCATACTCAGCACCGTGATCAGCACCAGCCACGAGGGGAAGGTCATATGCGACGCCGGCCTCAAGACCATAACCTTCGAGTTCGGGATGCCGCCCATAAAGGATAGAGACGACGCCAGGTACGTCAGGGCCAACGAGGAGCACGGCCACATCGAGGTGGACCCAGGCTTCGGCTTGTCGATCGGCGACAAGCTAGAGCTCATACCCACCCACTGCTGCACCAACACCAACCTCTACGACCATCTGCACTGCGTCAGGGACGGACGGCTAGAATCTGTATGGAGGATACAGGCTAGGGGAAGAAGCCAGTAGGCTTAACACATCCCTTGATCCAATTTATCTATTCAAGACAATAAACAGATTAAAACCCTTTTCTCTATGGATTCTATCGATCAAAAGGTTGTCTAGAAATGGATTTTTCTAAAAAACGTATGTAGAAACAATAAATCCGGAAAACTAAAAACGCCATAATGTATGATATAAATGAAAATGTCTAAAATATCTGTAAACATGGCAAAGGAAATGATACTTGATAAACTAGAGGAAAAAATAGAGCACGGTAGAAAACCAATGGTGGAGTTTAGAAACATATACAAGGGAAAGAAAAAATGGAGCACAGTATTCTTCAAAGCAGGACATGAGCTGGATGAAGAAAACGAAAACCTGGAAATCAAACTCAAGAGAGGGTTCCATCGAATAGTGAAAACAGAGAACTAGTTCAAGAAACGAGCAAGAGGCACTAGTATTTCATTCTCAAAGCAGTTTTCTCTTCAGGTTTTATCCTTTAAAAAAAATTGAAGTTTACTCGAAAAAGAGGTCATAGTCATCCAAGATGCCGTGCAGCTTGACGACGGCTTCAGTCACGGCGCCTTCGTTCTTCGCTCCCGTGCACACTATCTTGCCGGAGGTGAAAACGAGCATGACTGCTCTAGGGGTTCTCATCCTGTAGATCATGCCCGGGAACTGTTCAGGCTCATACATCACGTTGTCCAAGAGGTCGCTGGCGTCTTCCAGGTCCACCTTTCCCTGTAGATTGGCTGAAGCAACTATGTTCTGTATGGTGATGTCCGGCTTGTTCAGGATGACGATGCCGCCGTTCTTTAGCATGTGCACGACCTTCCTTATGGCGCTTTTAGCCTTCTTCTCTGATTTCGCTCCGGTGCAGACCATCTTTCCCGAGTTAAATATCAGCGTCGCCGTCTTAGGTCTCTTGAGCCTGAACACTAGGCCGGGAAACCGTTTCGGCTTGTACTCTACGTTCCTGAAGACCTTCAGTATGGGCAGGAGATCGATCTTCTGGTTGAGCGTCGCAGACGCGACAACGTTCTCAATGTTTATGCTCAAGTCGGCGCTGTCTATCGCTGGATCTATTGGCAAGTAGTATTGCCCCATGCGCTTTCAAACTGTCTATTCATCGTATCTCAATACGTATATGTCGACGGCTTCGTGGCCTTTAGGAGTGTCTACCACCTTGAACTCCACGTTCTGGTTTTTATGCGGGGTGTAACGTGAAGGATAGTTCGATTCATGGAAATACAAGTCATCCTGCAATCTATTCGTCTTAATGAATCCGTATCTCTTTTGCTTCGAAAAGAAAACGATCTTCCCTCTCATCATCGATCGTGAAATAAGATAAAATGATCATATTTTAATATTTTTAATTAATATAAAACCAGATTCAACGCATATAACCCCAGGAAAAACAACAATTATTTTTAAATAAAATCCTTATTCTGCTAAAAGAAAACGAAAATAGACCAAATAGAACATGATAAAATATGGTTGTTTAAATCAATAGAGAAAATAAAGTATTTTTTATATATGAGGGATACGGGGACATAGAGGAAGACCGTGTGGGATAGAATTGCCTCATAAGAAAAGGAAAAGCCGAAAACAGAGAGGCTCAAGGTATTGTGGCTGGGGCCAGGTCGGACAACACCGAGGAGGCGGCATGAGAGGCGGGAAAGGGAAAGCCGGCGGCCGCAAACACTTCTGGATACGCACAGTGAAGTATGAGCCCGCCAGATACGAGAAGAAGGGTTTCCTCCCACCGTCGGCGAAGAAGCCTAAACCAGAGACCCTCAACGTCGGTGAGCTCGACGACATGATGGCGATAAACCACGAGGCTCTCGTGATCGACGAGGAGGGGGCGATAGACCTCGACTCCATGGGCTATGGTAAGCTGCTGGGCAGAGGCGAAGTATCGAGGGAGATCAAGGTCAAGGTGGGGGATCACTCCCAGTCAGCCAGAGACAAGATCGAGGGTAGAGGCGGAGAAATTATTTTAGATTCTGTAAAATAATCATGTTTCCATTTCTCTGAGTTCAAGAATTACCCTTAAACTTTGTTGATTAATAACTTTTTTTGGATTTTTTTTATAAAATATTTGATAAAAAACAATGTTTTTTAATATGGTTATGTAATAATACTGTTGATTTACTTATCTAGTAAGTAAAAATCGCCAGTCTATAAACTTGGATATAATGGATCCTATCCGCTGGCGTGAGAAAAAAACGATAAATGTGATTTGAATGCAAGTGTGTATCCTATCAGAGAACTCGTACCCTGTGAACAGGGGAGGAGTCAGCGAATGGTGTTCATCCCTCATCAACAGCCTCCCAGACATATACTTCAACGTGTTCACCATTGCCCCAGATAAAAAACTGAGGTACGATATCCCTGAAAACCTCATGGAAGTAGACGTGACCGAACTCTCAAGCCTAAATTTCATGGAACCCCAGGAAAATGCCTGTGGAACCGTTAACATCATGAAGTCGCTTACTCCAATCCTAAGGGGTAAACCCCTTGATTGTCAAGAGATACTCAAACATTTAGAGAAAACCGAGTTTACCGCGGAGGAACTCGTAAGCTCGAAATTAAACCGAAGGCTACTCGAGGCGTTCTATAAACAGAACTACAGGGGGGAACCTTTCGTACCCTTCTACTATTCATGGGTTTCGTTGTTCTACCTCCTCTTCAAGACCCTTGAACTATACGAAGATCTCCCGAAGGCCGACATCGTCCACGCGCTTAACTCGGGATACGCGGGGCTTCTTGGATGCCTCGCTAGGGTGGGGGAGAAGACCCCCCTCGTCGTGAGTGAACACGGCCTCTACCTCAAAGAACGTAGATTCGAGCTGAGGCACAGCGAGGTGGAACCATGGCTGCACGGCCTGTACAGCGCCTTCTTCACCGGTCTGGTAAAGACCTCTTATAAATACAGCGACGTGGTTACCTCGGTGTGCAGGGACCATGTCCCTCACCAGAAAAGGATCGATCCATCCATAGCGCCCAAGGTGATCTACAACGGCATCGACGTCAACAAGTACAAGTTTAACGACCAAGTAAACACAAATGACAGCTACGTCGTAGGCACCATAAGCAGGGTCACCCCGATAAAAGACCAGCTCACCTTCATAAGGTCGGCGCCACAGATCCTAGAAAAACACGACACAAAGTTCTACGTCGTCGGCCAAATAGAGGACCGAGAATACTTCGACGAGTGCAACCAGCTAATCAAGAAGATGGGCCTAGAGGACAGCTTCGAGTTCACCGGGTTCCAGGACAGCACCGAGTGGTATCCCCGCTTCGACGTCTTCGTGTTACCTTCTCTATCCGAGGGGTTCCCCCTGACCCTTCTTGAGGCCATGAGCTCTGGGGTCCCATGCGTGGCCACGGATGTGGGAGGCGTGGGAGAAGTCTTACGGAAGGAGTTTATGGTTCCTAGGTGGGACCCTGAGGGTCTCGCCGGAAAGGTTAGCTTGCTCTTAGAGGACGAAGCTAAACGAGAGATGGTGCGGCACTACGGTAGGAAACTTGTAGAGAAACGTTTCAGCGTCGACACCATGGCGTCCAAGTATAGAGAAATATACGAGGGACTCATATGACTTCTATATCGTTCCCGCTGAAAAAGTTCCCCGGCCAGTTCAGCCACAGGAGCATGGTATTCACTGGCAGAGCCTCGGCTCACATCATAATATTAACGTTGTCGGTGTCACTGCATTGTTTCCTTATCCAAGCATTACAGGTGCGATGGCTCCTCGATGCGTTACTCTACTCACTACCAATGATAGGCTCTGTGCTTTTTCAGATAATTTACCTTGTTAACGTGAGGCTTGATGATGCTGATTACTTTGACATGAGTCTTAAAAAACTCAAAGAAAGGTATGAGGGAGACAGCAGGTACTTCGATAATATGGGTGTTCTGGGGTTTCTCGCATCTGTGGCGTCGTTATCCTATGCATCAATGAAATATATTCAAGAGGGCTTTTTTTCACCCTTAATAACGGCTTCAAACGCTTGTCTGCTATTTCTCCTCTACTATATATCACTGCACAAGGGACTGTACACCAACAAGAGGGTAACCGTCTACGTCCTCTCATTAGCCATAATAGAGACCGGTTTCATCGCTGCATCCATATCAGGGATGCATCTAGTGTCGTTCGCTATCCTATGTGTGACGGTAGCGTACCTTCTCTATGAGCGTTCGAAAGGGCACAACCTTTACGAGTTACTGCAAGACATAATCAAATAATTTATCTACTTTTTTCTGACGAGAGGTGACTACATTCTTTGGCTCTCCATAAGATTTATAATAGTTGATCGATCCCGCTGAATGAAAGAAACCGGTGTCTTAGCCTCTGAAAATGTCGGACACGATTAGATCTCGGGGTCTCCTTGAAGGAGACACGGAAAAGGGGTTTTTAGGTGCACGGTTTTCCCTTGAGCAGGATGAGAATATGCGCCCAGGCTTGAAGCCGGTGTCAGTCATCGTACTTGGAGCCGGGGAAAGGGGAAAAATATACGCCGACTACGCTTTGACGCATCCCGATAGGATAAAGGTGGTTGGCGTGGCTGAACCTAGGCGCCGTCAAAGAATGAACATGGTGGAGGCCCACCGCATACCTGATGAGAATATCTTCGAGGACTGGGCCGCGGTCTTCAAGAGAGAAAGGTTCGCTGATGCGGTCATCATCGCTACACCGGACAGGCTGCACGCTTCGCCCACGCTTTCAGCCGCTGAAAAGGGTTATCATATATTGTTGGAGAAGCCCATGGCGCCAACAGAGGAGGAGTGCAGAGCCATAGTCAAGACCGTCTTGGACAAAGGGGTTATTTTCAGCGTGTGTCACGTACTTAGACACACCAACTACACGAGGGAGCTTAAACGCATCATAGACTCGGGTGTGCTGGGGGAGGTCGTCTCAATACAGCACCTTGAGCCTGTCGGACACTGGCATCAGGCACACTCATTTGTCAGAGGCAACTGGAGAAGAAGCGACGAGTCCAGTTCCATGCTTCTCGCGAAGTCTTGCCACGACGTTGACTGGATAAGGTACATCATGGGTGTTCCCTGCAGGTCCGTCTCCTCTTTCGGCAGCTTGAACCATTTCAAAAAAGACAGAACTCCAAATGGGGCAGCCGATAGATGCATCGATTGCCCAGGCGACGTTGAGCAGAGTTGTCCATACTCCGCCAAGAGGATCTACATGGGGTTCATCGAGAAGGGAGTCAAGGGATGGCCAGTGGACGCGGTGACCTTGGACAACGATGCGGAGAACCTTATGAAAGCCCTCAGGGAGGGCCCTTATGGGCGATGTGTATACGCTTGTGACAACGATGCCGTTGACAACCAAGTAACGATCATGGAGTTTGAAGGAGGGAAGACGGCGTGCTTCGTGATGACTGCTTTCACGGAGGCGACCAGCCGCAGGACTAGGATATTCGGAACCAAGAGTGAAGTCGAGGTGGATGGCCGATTTATCCGTGTTTTCGACTTCTTAGGCATGCGGCACACTGTCATCGACACAGCCAGAGATGAGAGCGACCTAGCTGGGCATGAAGGAGGCGATATCGGCGTTGTAGAAAACTTCATCGACGCGGTGAGGCAGGGAGACCAATCGAAGATTCTGACAGGCGCCACCGAGACCCTTGAAAGCCATCTAATCGTCTTCGCCGCCGAGCGTTCTAGGCTTGAGAAAAGGGTTGTTAACGTATCGCCTTAAATGCTGAACTCAACATACAATAAATTTCACCATCATCTACTTCCTCAGGCATGGAACGATACCCGAACCTATGTAAAATTATACTAAATTAAAACTGGACCCGTGTTTTTCAGAAGGATCTTTATAATTTAAAATTAAATTAAATGTTAGTAACACTCTTAGCCTCGAAAGAGCTTCTCGACATGCTGAACAAGGCCATCGCCATGAAGATGCAGGTCGTCATCCAGTACATTTGGCAACATGTCAAGTTGAGGGGAGTCAAGCACTTCGCGGTGAAGGAAGAATAACATGGATTATCGCCTAGCAGGATTCAATCAAGCAGAAAAATAGGTTAAGAATAGGTATCCATCCACCATTTTTGTTATAAAACCTCAGCCTGTAACCGTCAAGTATACAGTAGAGGTGTAGAGATGTCCTACAAGTTCCAGATGTATATGGACAAAGCGGGTGACTGGAGGTGGCGGTTCATCGCGCCAAACCACAAGAAGATGGCCGACTCGGGTGAAGGCTACAAGAGCGAGTCGAGTTGCATGAACGCGATCGAGGTCCTCCGAAGAGAATCCGACTCGTCCAAGATCACGAAACTGGTCCCAAAATAGCCTTTTCTCGGTG
>CAYFYM010000032.1:0-4670 GCA_964347405.1 uncultured Candidatus Bathyarchaeia archaeon
ACGACGTGCTTATGGTTCAGGGTGCAGTACTCGTGGGCCACGGGTATGAGCTCGTCTATGGTCACGTACGTCATGACCCCGGCGGCGAACCCGAGGCTCCAGCCCACGATGGCGGCTCCGCCGCCCAGAGACCGGATGACGAACACGCCTATAAACGCGCCCAGGGGCTCAGCCATCCCGGACAGGGTCGCGAGCCCCACGGACCTCAGCCCATCGACGCCGGAACGGATCAACGGGGTGACGGTGGCTATGCCCTCGGGGATGTTGTGGAGGCATATCATGAGGGCGACGAGCAGCCCGAGCTCGGGCAGGTGGGTGAACCCGGCGCTGACCACCACCCCCTCGGGGAGGTTGTGGAGGGACATGCCCACCGCGATGACCAGGCCGCTGTTGAACAGCCTCCTGTCCCTGACCTCCGTCTCCCACTCCCCGAGCTCGATGTGGGGGAGCGTGAGGTCGATGACCATCATGGCCACGGTGCCGATCCCGAAGGCCAGCGTCACCTTCAGCGGCGGCAGCACGGTGAGGGCCTCCGCGTACAGCTGCAGGAAGCTGACGACCAGCATCACGCCCCCCGCGAACCCCATGAAGAACCCTATGAGCCGCTCCTTTACCTCCCCGAAGACCAGAACGAGTAGGCCGCCGATCCCCGTCGCCGAGCCGGCGAGCAGACTCAACACGATGGGGGCCAGAACCTCCAACCAGTTCACCTGATAGCCCTGAATACGAGTCCCCGATTATTTAGTCCTTCCTAATTTTCAAGCCTTTTTCCCCAAAGCCGCGTACTCAAATCTTATCAGGCTTCCCAGCCCCATCATAGGCATGCGTATAGACGTAATCATGCTCATATCGGGGCTCAGCGGAGACGCGTTGAGGAAGAGGGAGGAAGGGCTGGCGTCACACGCGTCCCCCGGCGTGGATGTGAGGCTCGTCACGACGAGGGCGGCGCCCCCGTCAGTGGACTCCCTGCCGGAGATGGAGCTAGCCGCACCCGGAATCCTCGAGAGGGTCATACGGAGCCAGGAGGAGGGCGCGGACGCGGCCGTGATATGGGGAGGCCACGACCCATCCCTCGAGGCGGCCAGAAGCCTCGTCTCCATCCCCGTCTTGGGGCCGGGAATGGCATCCATGTACCTCGCGTCCATGCTGGCCAGGGAGTTCTGCCTGCTGGTACAGCTCCCCCACGTCAAGAGCCTAGCCGAACGCCAGGTGAGGGACCTGGGGCTATGGGGTCGCTGCACCGGGATATACCCGGTGGGCCTGCCGGTCCTCGAGCTCGGGAAGCCCCGGAGCTATGAAAGGGTTCACGAGGCTGCGGTGTCGGGGGTGGAGGACGGGGCGGACGCCGTGTGCGTAGGCTGCATGGCCATGAACGACCACGCCGACAGGCTCCGAGGTGATCTCGGGGAGACGCACCCCGAGGTGGTGGTGATCCATCCAGGTAAAGCAGTCATCAGGGTGGCCGAGCTGCTGGTAGGCATGGGTCTGACGCACAGCAAGCGCAGCTACCCTCTGCCGCCCAAGGACGTCGTCTTCCCCTTCAGGCACTGAAAGAGTCATCGCCATGTCGGAGACCGCTGAGTTCAGTTGTGTACGCTGCGGGAAATGCTGCAGATTACTACTCTCGGAGGACCGTGGTATAATGAGGGGCCTCACCCTGCTGCCAGAGGAGACAAGCCTCTTCCCGGAGAACACTGTCAAGCCGGTCATAGGCGTAGGAGAGACGCCCCATGACCCAGGGTTCAGGGTGCTGGCCTACCAGCTCGCCGTGGAGCCCTGCCCACACCTCAGGGACACGGAGTGCCTCGTCTACGTTGACCGCCCAGCCAGCTGCAGACAGTTCCCCTTCAGCCTAGAGCCCTCCGGCGACGGCGGCCAGCTTCTAGGCGTCGACCTCAACTGCCCTTCGGCGGCCCGGCTGCTGGGCTCGTACACGCAGATTAGATTCGAGGGGCGTGGAGCCGCCTTGAGGCTGATGCAAATCAAGGAGCAGGCAGCCGAGAACCCCGAGCGGACGTGGTTCTACGACCTTGGAACAGATAGATGGGTGAGAGGGGACAGGCTGGGCTAGAAAGCCTGCACGGAGTGGGCTATCTGGGGCAGCGTCCTATCCACCGTTAGCACGGCACCCCCCGAAGGCTTGACCTCTATACGTATATCCTCGTAGGGGTGGGCGTAGACGTCCGGCTGGCTGCCCTGGGCGGGTTCGACGCTTGCCTTGTCCAGCTCCGTGAAGTCTATGGATACCTTGAAGCGCTCCCCCTGCTCTATGACCTCGTCGCCGTCCCCGGTGACGCCTGTCAAGGTGGCTATGGTGCCGTTGCTATCATATACCGAGGCGTGGCACCGCGCGTTCGTGTAGGTGATCACCACCTTGGAGTCTCCCAGGCTGATGGGGGTGTCGCCCTGGCCCAGCCTCACGTAGAACACTGCCTTGATCAGGCATATGTCGCTCTGGGAGCCCGTGTTGTTGGTGAAGCTGCCTATCACGTCGCTGTCCAGTGAAAGCGTGGAGCTTGCCTCGCTCATCCCCGAGGAGATCACCGACTGGGCCTTCTCCGCCGTCAGGAACCCCACGTTGAGCACCATGTAGGCGAACGCGGAGGCCGTTATGACGAACGCGACGAGGATTATGGCCACCTCGAGCCCCGTCATTCCTCTACGTAACCCTACAGCCCTCAACAACGCGTCTCCACCGAGTTACCGGTGAAAACGAGCGAATACACGCGATTTAAGAAGATGTGTGTAAGCCATTGTAACAGAAGCAGGGTCTGCATAGAACTTGCCAGCGTGGCCTTTTGGCCCCCGCTGCATCGTCGAATCAAAGTGTCTCAGCTAATGCTGTCGATCTCAAAGTCCAGCGCCCTCTCTATGTCGTCCAGCTTATCCCTTATCCATACCTGCAGCTCCTCGGTCTCCCGGAGCCTTGCGTTCCACATCCTCATGTTTATGTTCTTCACGACGGCCTTCCTCACCGTGGTCTGGAGCAGGCTGGGGTCCAAGGCGTCCAGCTCCACCGCCCTGTCGCCGTACTCCTCCAGGAAGCCGTCGGCCCGGGCGTCGCTCATCTTAACCGGGTTCGGGGGCAGCCTGTACTTCTTTATCTGGTCGGCGGTGAGGGCGATCCTCTGAACCTCGAAGTCCTCGGCCCCGTACTTCTCGAGGCGCTCGGCCAGGTCCCTCTCTATGTCGATGCCGCTGGGGTCGAAGTCACCGAAGTAGAGCACCACCGTGGGCTTGCCGCCGAGCTGGTTAGTGATGTACCGGGACATCTCCTGCACGTAGCTGAAGCTCGGGTAGCCCCGGGTAGGGAAGGTGCGGACGCTGAACCTGTTGGCCTCCCTGCTGACTATGCGGCTCAGGGCGTCCTTCTCCAGGCAGATCATCACGTTCCTGGGCTGGTCGTCCCACATGGGCATGCTGAACTTCTTCCAGCTGTCCTGAAGGCTCGAAATCCGTTTCTTCAAGTACTCCTCCGCCGACTCGTAGCCGTAGTCGCCCCGCCCCAGCACCCGCCTGCTCCGGTCCTCCAGGCAGTTGATGGGGACGTCTCCCTGCTCCCTGGCCTTCACCATTATCCTGCTGAGCCGCTTGTAGCTGTTGATGGTGTTGGGGATGAGGAGCCTGCTGACGAGACGGTAGTACAGCTGCCTCAAAGTGATCGCGGTGTCGTACTGCTGGAATATGTCAAGGGCTGCCTCTACGATCTCGTCGTAGCTGGCCGGGCTACCGTCCATCACAGATACAAATACGCGGGTCAATATATTGGGTTTTCTTTGAAAGACAGATAATAAAAAAGGGATTATATGCCTCTACGGGGTCTTCAACGCGTCGGCTATGAGCTCTTCCTTCGTTTTACCCTTGTTCTGGCTGAGTGTCTCTTTCAACGTGGCCGCGTAGCCGCCGAGCCAGTCGAACCTGTTGCAGTCGCCGAGTTCGTCGCACTGGCTGCACAGCTGGAAGCCTCTCTCGTTGGCGCAGAGCCTTATGGCGCATTCTGGGGGGCCTCCCCCCTTCTCGCAGCCCTGGCAGCCGGCGTACTCGGCCATCCAGTCTAGGGTTTTCTCGGTCTCGGCCCAGTCTATCTCGGCCCCGCCCGGGACCATGGGCGCCCACTCCTTGATGCCGTAGCCCACGATGTAGCTCTTGGTCTTAGCCGCGGTCTCCGCGATGGTGCCGTTGCCCAGAACGCATGCGCCGCAGACTATTCCGCAGGGCCCAGCCTGATCCTTCACCGCGTTGAACGCCTCTTCCTTCATGGCGGTCTCGTCATTGTTTTTAGTTTATTAAACATTTACAGATGGTTTGAAGGCGGGGACGCGTGAAACTGTCCGGCTTTCCTGCAATGTCTATAAACCCCCTCAACCAATATCGTGACCAGCATGGCTTCGCTTATGCTCGCCGCCGGGGCCGTTGGAGGCGTTCTATCGGTCACGGGGGCGGCTGTCTGCGTCTACTGGTACGTCTTCTGGCGCAGAAACTACGAGGGTGACCTCATAACCCATGGCCCGTACGCGTATCTGCGTCTCCCCTTCTACTCCGGGTTTCTCTCCCTCGCCGCCGGCCTCGTTTTGGCTTTTCCTTTCTATGAGACAAGGTTGCTGCTCGTGTTCACGCTGGCAGTCATAGTCGTGTATGTTCCCAAGGAGGAGGAGGAGCTTGTGCGGCGG
>CAYFYM010000033.1:0-5336 GCA_964347405.1 uncultured Candidatus Bathyarchaeia archaeon
ATGAAAGACTAAATCAAAATTAGAAAGATTAGTAGAATCCATATATCCCAAGTAACGCTCTAAAAACATTGAAGCTATCATGAGAATGCACGCGTTAGAGTAGATGATTTCATCCCAGACAGACACAGCCTCTCATGGACCAACATGACACACAGCGACTATGCTTCGCCCCGCTCATCGCGTACGCGTTCAGAGAGCTCCTCAAGAATACCCACAACAAGCTCAATCTGAGGGAGATACTGGTTCGTCGTCCGCAACTCATATTTCTGAGTCTCCTCTATCAACAACTTCAAAACATGTATCTTATCTTCCGGACTAATCGACTCAGATTTCTCGTGTATGCTCACCGCGATCACGCAGCCCTACCATCGGTCTAACCAAACGCAATAGATCAGCCTCCCATATAAATGAATACGAACAAAACACACCCCCCCTAAAAAAATCCCCGAGATTACATGTAGCATGCAACAAACACCCGAGAAACACCCAACCAACAACTAAATATCAACAAAAACAACTAAAACCAGCTAAACACACGCCCCCGAAAAACGCTTGTAACAAGTAACCAGTTATAAGGAAAAATCAAACTTGCTTTCGAGAGACCGCTCACAGCAACTAACCAACTGCAAGGAACGACACCCAACAAAGATATCAACGACCACACCCCCTACAAAGGATCAACATGCAGCCCCTCCAAGACATAACGGTACTCGACTTCACCCACGTCTGGTTCGGCCCCTACTGCACCATGATGCTCGCCGAACTCGGCGCCCAAGTCATCAAAGTAGAACCCCCGTGGGGTACCATCGGCCGCCTCGGCCCCGGAGAACTCCACCACGGCACAAGCACCACCTACTACGCCCTCAACCTCAACAAGAAAGACATAGCCCTAGACCTCAAACACCCCCAGGTCAAGCAGATAACCAGAGAACTAGTCCAGAAAAGCGACGTAGTCGTCCAGAACTTCAGCCCAGGCACCATGGAACGCCTCGGCCTCGGCTACCCCACCCTCAAAGAATGGAACCCCCGGATAATATACGCCGCCCTCAGCGGATTCGGCCAAACAGGCCCCTACAGCAGATACGGCAGCTACGCCGCCATCGCCGAAGCCATGAGCGGCCACACCTACGCCACCGGCAAAAGGCACGACCCCGACGGCCCCCCCATCGCCATGGCAGGCGCCCTCGGCGACCTAGGCCCCGCCATGTACGCCGCCTTCGCCATAACAGCCGCCCTCAGACACCGCGACAGAACCGGCCAAGGCCAGATGATCGACGTAGCCCAGGTCGACGCCATGGTGGCCTTCAACTGCACCGCCTCCGTCGCCTACGACCTACTCAAGGAAAGCCCCATAGAGAGACGGCGCAAGAGGCCCCGGGACCCCAACAGGATCTGGGGCATCCTCCCCGTGAGAGACGGGTGGATACAGGTCGCCGGCGAGCGAGGCAAAGCCATAGAGAACCTCAAGCAGACTCTGGGCGTCGAGGAGGTCAGCGAGGACCTAGTCAGGCAGCAAGTCAGCGACATGACCCGGCTGGAGGCGTTCAAGTGGCTCGCCGAGATGGGGGTCCCATGCGCCCCCGTCTACGAGGCCCACGAGGCCATGTGGGACCCCCACCTAGAGGCCCGGGGCATGTGGGTCGAAGTCGAGCACAAGACCGCAGGCAAGCACAAGATACCCAACTTCCCCGTCAAGTTCAGCGAGACCCCCGGCGAGGTCACCACGGCGGCCCCCATGCTAGGCCAGCACACCCGCCAGGTGCTCAAGGAACTACTGGGCAAGACAGACGAGGAGCTCGACGCGCTGGAGAAGCAAGGCGCCATAGTCCAGTGGAAAGGCTAGCCCCCCTTCACCTCCTCGACAAAAACCCACTACCTTTCACATAGAACCTCAGTTCCTCAGACAGGTCCCTCGTGACCCCTATCCTGCTGCTACGGCCCACCTCGAAGTCCAGACGGTTGTCCAGCACGTGGACAGGGCTCGCCTCACTATCCGCGGGAGCCCCGTTGAGGCTCTTGTCGACGCCAAGGGCGACGGTCAGCTTCCCCGGGCCGTTGGTCAACTCGGCGTCTCCGGACACAGGGCGAGACGCCCTCATCGCCTCGACTCCACGAACCGGCTCTATCGCCCTGATGAGCACTGCCCCCACCTTCCCCCGCTCATGGGCGACGAAGTTGAGCATCCAGTACCTGTGGACGTTGTAGACGAAGAGGCGGCCCGGCTCCCCGAACATCACGGCGTTGTACCGCTTCCTCCCATCATACGCCCTCGACGCAGGGTCATCCACGCCGTAGTAAGCCTCAGTCTCAACGATAAGGCCCTCCAGAGACCCGCCGCCACGCTTCCTGACAAGCCTCTTACCCAGTAACTCGCGGGCCACCAAAGCGGTGTCCCTCTCGTAGAAACTCTTCGTTAAGACCCTCGGCTTCAAACCAGAAAGATAGTTGGCTCATGCATTGAAAAACTAGCGGTCGGGGCGCTAGCCCTGCATACCCCTCGCCAGGTCCAGCAGCGCCCCGTACTGGTCTTCCGCCTTCACGACGCCGCTGGCCACCAGTATGCCGTCTGCCCCAAGCTTCATGGCGGCCCTCACGTCCTCCTCGTTGGTGATGCCCGCCCCGCAGAGCACCTTCACCCCCGGGCTGACCCTCTTCACCGCCTCAACCGAGTCGCTCACCACCTCGGGCCTAGCCTTCGAGACGGGGATACCCGTCCCTATCAGCTCGGGCGGCTCGATTGCTATCGCGTCAGGCTCGAAGCCGGCCACCAGCCCAGCCTTCTCCGGCGTATCCACACACACAACCGTAACCAGATCAGCCTCCTTGGCCCTTGCCACGCTCGCCTCGATGACGTCCAGCGGTATCTGCCTCTCCGAGTGGTTGAGCAGCGTCCCCTCGCACCCAGCCTCCGCGACGGCCTCCGGTAGAATGTGGCCCGTGTATTTTCCGAAAGTCACCGGGTCCACGTGCTGAGCGAAGACAGGGATCTCACAGCTCTCAGCCACGGCCCAGAGATCCACCGCCTGCGCGGCCAAGGCTATGCTGACGCCCGTCTTCTCGTACACGTTCTCGGCGTTTCTAGCGAACTCGATTGCCTTCTGCCCCACTGCCTCCTCGTACGTCTTGAGGTTGACTATAATCAACGGGTACTTGACGATAATCACAGACATTTGTCCTTCACCGAATACATGCCTCAGTTACCCGAAGGTTTGTTAGATAGCGCCGTCGTAAAACGTTATCGCTCCCACGGGTAGATCTACCCCCTGTAGCTCTTCATGAAGCCCTCGGTGGCCGCCAGGTACTCCTCGACCTCCTCCGAGGTGTGGGGGCTGCATATCCAGCTGTGGCTGACTGTGGGGCTCAGGAACACGATTCCCCGCTCCAGCATGTAGCTGAAGAAGGCTCGGGTGGCTTCCAGATCGTTCCCGGAGGTGTCCCCCACGTTCCTGGGCGGCTCCTGCTGGAAGTGGATGGCGAAGGTGGAGCCGACGCCGGTGACAGACGCAGGCGTCCTGCTCCGCTGGAAGATGTCGTCCAGCCCCATACGCATCTTCTCCCCGAGACCGTCTATATGATTATATATGTCACCGCCTTTGAGGGCGTCTATGGTGGCGCAGCCGGCGACCATGCTTATCGGGTTCCCGGTGAAGGTGCCGCCGTGGGCGCTCCGCTTATCGGGCTCCGGGTGCTTCCGGTGGTCGAGGAGCTCCATCGCCTCCTCCGAGGCGCAGAACGCGCCCACCGGGAAGCCGCCGCCGATTATCTTCCCCATTATCGTCATGTCAGGCTCCACGCCGTAGTAGCCCTGGGCCCCGCCTAGGCCGAGCCTGAACCCCGTCACCACCTCGTCGAAGACAAGGAGGGCCCCCGTGTCGTCACACACCTCCCTGAGGCCTTCGAGGTAGCCGGGCTCCGGCGTTATGAACCCCGATGCCGCCATGACCGGCTCAAGTATTATGCACGCCAGATCGTGTCTCTCGGCGACCCGCCTCGCGGCGTCGACGTCGTTGAACGGCACGGCGTACGTGTCCTCCGTGGTCTTAGGGTTGAGGCCCGCGCTCTCCGGCCTAGCGAAGGGGCGGGTCACGTAGGCGTGTAGGCTGTCGTATCCGCCGTGCCAGCTCCCCTCCACCTTAAGCATCTTCATCCTGCCAGTGTATGCGCGGGCCAGGCGTGTCCCGTAGAGGTTCGCCAAGGTGCCGCTGCTAGTGTACCTCACCATCTCCGCCGAAGGCACGTGCCTGACTATTCGTTCGGCGAGCTCGATCTCCTTCTCGTGGGCGAACCCGTAGTGGGTTCCAAGGCGCAGCTGCCTTGAGACGGCGTCGACGACAGGCTTCGGGCTGTGACCCAGTATCAACGCCCCGTGGCCCACCCAGTAGTCCGTGTAGACGTTACCGTCGACGTCGTGTACCTTCACCCCCTCCGCGTGATCGACGTAGAACGGATACGGAGGCAGTGCGCGGATAGCGTAGCTCACCCCCGCAGGTAGAACCTTCACGGCCCGCTCGCTCAGCGCCTTCGACCCCTTAGTTCGTTCCTTGTAACCCATGAGTCCGCCTCGACACATTGAACGTGTCGGGTCTCCGCTATAAGAATAACTGGAATACCGAGGGCCGCGGAGCTACTCGCCGCGTCCTCGGCGATACACAGAAAAACAGGCGCCGCTTCGAGAAACATATGGATCAGGTCTCAAGGGAACTGCTTAACCGGCTCGCGTCGGAGCAGAAGGAGCTATCCGCGTTGGTTGAGGCTGTGGAGCTTGAGCACGAAGCCGAGCTCTTGGCGGGGGTAGACGTCTCATACGTTGGCGGGGTTGCCTACTCGGCCGCGGTCGTCATGGACGAATGCCTCGAAGTGATCGAGGTGTCCACGGCGGAGACCCTTGTGGAGTTCCCTTACGTGTCAGGGTTCTTCTCGTACAGAGAGCTACGCCCCGCGTTGAAAGCCCTGCAAGGGTTGTCCCACTACGATGTCTTGATGGTTAACGGCCACGGGCTCGCTCACCCAAGGGGCTTCGGGCTGGCCTCCCACATAGGAGTCGAGACAAACAAGCCTACGATGGGCGTGGCAAGGAGGCTGCTCTGCGGTGAACTCGACGATCCTGACGCCGAGGAGACGCCGATAAAGCACAGTGGCAAGGTGATAGGCGTGAAGATGACCTCCCCGACTGGGTCACCCGTTTATGTCTCGGTAGGCCACTTGATAACGCTGGAGGCATGTGTTGAGCTTGTGGACGCCTGTTTTCTGGATCACTCGCTACCCGAGCCCCTCATGGCGGCGCACATGTACGCTGGTGACCTGTCTAGGCCTAGGTGAGGAAAGGAGATTTACTG
>CAYFYM010000034.1:0-5473 GCA_964347405.1 uncultured Candidatus Bathyarchaeia archaeon
GCTGGACTCGTCGATGCCGATTCTTCCCTCGGTGAGCCCCCTCTCCATCAGGGCGTCGACGAGCAGCTTTGAAGAGTCTCTGGGCCTTGACTGCCCCCACTGCCTCATGGCTTCGACCACGGCTCTCTCCTCCGGGGTGAGCCCATCCATTGTCTGAGGCGCCTCTATGTAGAACTCTCCGTAGTACCGGATGTCCCGGAACCATGGCGGGGACATGAGGGCGACGGGGGTCGTGCCTGCGATGGAGGTCACCAGGAGGGGCTCGGTTCCACGTTCAAGCGGCATCACCGCGAGGCTGTCACCGTATGGGCTGCAGTCGGTCGAGTAGAACACGTTGGCCGGTGACGAGGCGACCAGAGCCAGTAACTCGTTTTCGGCCATGAGCCTCTCGGCCCTATCCCTGTTCAGCAGCATAGGGGTTCAGTTAGAGAGTCGTTCGACGCTATTATATCGCTTTGGAGCCCCTAGACCTGCCGCTTTGGCGAAGGCTCTCTGGGTCTCCATCCTATCCATCATGGAGCTCCCCAGCGCGAGCACCGCGAACTGGTCCACGCCTCTACGGGTGATCTCCCGGGCTCTGCGTGCAACCGTGTCCGCGGAGCCGGTGACGGACCACTCGTCGACGGTCTTCGGGCTCAGCATGGACGCGGCGTCCTCGTAGACCTTGGAGGCGGGGTGACCATGCTTGAACCCCTGAACCATGGCCTGCTCTATCGGCCTCCACTCGGCCGCGTCGACCCCGAGCCTGTCGATGATCCTTCTGCTGCTCCACATGGAGGATACCACCATCTGCTTCACGTTGCTCCGCGCCTGCTCAACGTCATCGATGATGGAGGTGTAGGCCCAGAAAACGACCTCGATTTCTTTGCGGCTTCGCCCGGACCTCTCAAGACCCATGGCAACGTTTTCCAGCGCGTAGCCGAGCCCCTGCTCTGAGGCGAGGCTGCCGACGATGACGCCGTCCGCCACCTCCCCCGCTAGCCTTAGGAGCCTCGGGCCCCTCGCGGCCACGTAGATGGGGACAGGCCGGGACTCGAAGTCCAGGTAGGGGCTTCCCGCGCCTCGGACGGCTCCCTTGTAGTCTACCTTCTCTCCACGCAGGAAGGGCCTGAGCATCCGGACGGCTTCACGCATCGCCGTCAGGGGCGGGCTTGGACGCTCGACGCCGTGTCTCTCGAACATGGTTGAGGCGCCCGCCCCCAGCCCTAGGACTGCTCTTCCTGCTGAAAGCTCGTTGAGGGTGGCGGCTGCGGCTCCGGTGATCAAGGGGTGCCTCGTGTAGGGGTTGGTGACGGAGAGGCCCAGTTGCGCGGTCTCGGTGTGGAGGGCGGCCACGGATAGGAGCGTGTATGGGCTTCTCCCGAATCGTTCATCGGGGCACCAGATGCAGCTGTACCCGATGCTTTCGAGGGCGGAGGCGTAGCCTCCCGTTTTGCGTATCTCGCCCCAGCCGGGGTCCAGCGAGAGCTGAGTACCGTACCTGACCATGGTTAATGGTGGGTGCGTGTAGCCTTACGTTCCTGCCACGGTGGCTGGTTACCGTTAAAAGGCTGGCTGAGCATGATCAGGTGCCGCCGAGGCTTGGTGAGGGGATATGGCGTTGTTCGGTGTTTCGCTCCCCACGGGGAGGGAGGGGCTGATGGTTCCCGCGGGGTTCGCTTCAAGGGAGACCATCGTCGAGGCTGCTGTTAGAGCCGAGGAGCTGGGCTTCGACTCGGTCTGGGGCAACGATCACGTGACGGTTCAGGACTACGTCAGCCACGTTAGGCCCAAGCCGGCGTTCTTTGAGCCCATCGTCGCGTTGGCTGCGGTCTCGTCGGCCACGAGGAGGGTGAAGCTGGCCACGGGCATACTCGTGCTGCCGTGGAGGACGCCCAGCCTCGTGGTATGCGCTAACCAGCTTGCCACCCTCGACGTCCTTTCAGGGGGAAGGGTGCTTCTCGGGGTGGGAACCGGCGCGTACACCGAGGAGTCCAGCGCCCTCGGAGTCGGGCACCGCCTCGGAAGGATGATTGAAGGAGTCGAAGCGATGCGCGTCCTGTTCAACGAGGACCCCGCCAGCTACAAGGGGAGATACGTCGAGTTCGAGGGGGTACAGCTCTACCCGAGGCCCCTTCAGAAGCCGTTCCCCGTGTACCTCGGACGCCACCTGACCACCGACAGGGTTCTCAGGTACATCGCGGAGAACTGCCAAGGATGGATACCAGGGCTCTACCCAGACCAGTTCAGGGAAGTCTTACCCAGACTCGAAGGCTTCCTGAAGGAGAGGGGGAGAAGCCTCCCGGGCATCGACGTCGTCAAGGAGATAACCGTCTGCCAAGGGGCGACGCGTGACGAGGCCCTCGGAAGGTACTTTGACAGCCCAGCCGAGGCTCACATGCGGAGCCTCAGCGAGGGAAAGAAGCTTGTGGGGTTCGGCGAGGAGCCCCGGTGGAGCCTCATAGGGGCCCCCGGGGACATCATCAAGGGCGTCGAGAGCTACCTTGACGCGGGTGTGAACCACTTCATGTTCAACTTCGTCGTCAAGAAGAGGGGAGACTTGGTCTCCGGTATGGAGGCCTTCGCCGAGGAGGTCATACCCTCCTTCAGGTAGGGCTAATTCTCGGCGAGCCTGGGCTCGCTGAGGGCCACGGGCTCGCCGCCCCTCAGGTAGACCCTGGGCAGCAGCGGGTTCAAGTGGTTGGCCAGGCTGTAAGTCATTATGCCTGCGAGGGCGGCTAGGCTGGATGCGTCGTTCTCCCCCTCCCTGCTTATCGCCTCGACCACGTCGCCTGGCTCGCACCCCGTGTCCGTGAGGTCTATGAGGAAGTGGTTCACCGACACCGTGCCGAGGACACGCCTGATCCCGCCGCCCACCCTCACCTTGCCCTTCTTGGTGAGGCCCCGGGGATAGCCGTCGCTGTACCCAATGTGTAGCGTGCCCACCCTCATACGCTTGGGCGCCACGAACCTGCGGCTGTAGGTGAGGGCCTCCCCCTCCTCCACCCACTTGACGTGCTCTATCCGGGCCTTGAAGCACATTGACTGGCTGAGCTCCACGCCGTGGCCCCTGTCCGTCTCCTCCGGGTACAGGCCCAGGAGCATTAGGCCCGGCCTCACCGCGTCCAGGTACGCGTAGGGCTTGTGGAAAACGGCGTTGCTGCTGGCGATGCTCTTCACGCCCGCGTCCACGCCTCTGACCGTGAGCCCCTCCTCGACCTCCAAGAGCCGCTGGACCTGTAGCCTGTCAAGCTCGTCGGCCTCGGAGAGCGTCGAGAATATCCCCTCGATCCTGAGGTCAGGGAGGCCGTTTATCTCCTCGATGAGGTCGGGTGCCTCGCTCCACCTCACGCCCACGCGGCCCAGCCCCGTGTCCACCTTCACCCACAGCGACGCCGTCTCGCCGAGCCTCCCCGCGGCTTCGCTGAGCATCGCCGCGGGCTTCCTCTGGTAGATGGTCTGGCTCACGCCCAGCCTCACGACGGTCTCGAACTGCTCGGGCGTGAAAAGGGGGTCGATGTTGATTATACCCACGTCTAACCCGGCGTCCCTTATCTGGAGGGCCTCATGGAGCTTAGCCACGAGCACCCGCTCCACCCCCTGCGTGGCCATGTACGCCACCACCGGCACGATGCCGTGGCCGTAGGCGTTGGACTTGACGCAGGGGATGACCTCACGCCCCGTCCTCTCCCTGACCTGCGTCAGGTTGTGGCCTATGGCATCCAGGTCTACCTCAAGCCAGGACTGATAGCCCTTGATCCTATCGTTTATCTTCTCACTTGACGGCTGCGCCGCGAAGTAACCGCTCATGGGATCAGATGTCCCGCGTGGGGCTATAAAACAGGCGATGGCTCTAGAAGAGGAAGGACGGGGGCAGGGCGAACTTCTCTATCTCGGTCTTTGTTATGGCCTTGATGCGCTCCAGCTCGTACTCCTGGTCCGGCATCACGAAGGTGATGGCGGTCCCCTTCTTGCCGGCTCGCGCCGTCCTTCCGACGCGGTGGAAGTACATGTGGGGGTCGTCGGGGATGTCGTAGTTGATTATGAAGGGCACGTCCTCGATGTCCAGGCCCCTCGCCGCCAGCTCCGTGGCTATGAGTAGCTCATAGTCCCCGTTCCGGAAGCCCTCAAGCATCTGCTGCCGACGCGCCTGGGTGAAGTCGCCGTGGAGGGGCTCGGCGGAGAAGCCGGCGCGCCTGAGGCGGCCGGAAAGCCGGTCCACCATGTACTTGGTGCGGCAGAACACGATGCCCCTGTCGATGTCGAAGTGCTCTATGAGCCGCTGGAGGGCGTCCTCCCGTTCGTGGGGGGCGAGCACCAGGTAGTATTGCTTGATGGTGGTGAGCCCTATCTCGTCGCGGCTCATGTTGACGGTGACGGCGTCCGGCATGAACCGGGATGAGAGCCTCTTCGTGCGTTCGTCTATTGTCGCGCTCCAGAGGCTGACTTGCTTCTTCTGTGGGATGCGTCTGAGTATCCACTCTATGTCGTCGTAGAACCCCATGTCGAACATGCGGTCGGCCTCGTCCAGGACCACAGTCTTTACGCCGCCCAGTTCGAGTGTGCCCCGCCTCATGTGGTCCATGATCCTGCCGGGGGTCCCCACCACTATGGTGGGCTTCTTCCTGAGCGCGCTGAACTGGCCGCGGATGCTCACGCCGCCGTAGATGGGCGTCGCCCATATCTTGGTGTGCCGGCCGTAGGTGTTTATGTCGTCGGTTATCTGCTGGGCCAGCTCCCGGGTGGGCGCCAGCACGAAGCCCTCTATGCGGCCTGATTCCGGGTCCAAGGTGTTGAGCATGGGGACGGCGAAGGCCGCGGTCTTCCCGGTGCCCGTCTTGGCCTGGCCTACGACGTTTTTCCCCTCCATCATGGGTGGGATGGCGTGCTCCTGGATGGGGAACATCTCCTCGAAGCCTATCTCATTGAGCGCTTTCTTTATCTCCTGTTTGATTTCTAGTTCGTCGAAGTTCATGTCGATCAGCGATCTGGTTTGAAATTGTCTCTTCTCGTAACGCGGGGGCGTTAATAAAGCCTCGGTAAGGATCGCGGGGTTTTTCTTTAGGGTAACTTTTACGGGTTGAGAGTCAACGGGCCCACGATTATAAAAAGAGGATTTACTCCGGGTCAGGTGTTCTGGTTACCCTAGGATTATGGGTAACATCACTAGGAGCTTTACCTGAGAGTTACATGAGCTTTAATAACGGTTCTTTGGGAGGTGGCTACTATTACTCGCGCTATTTATGATAGCCGGCATGGAGACCCAGCCCGCCGAGGCGAGCATACCCTCCGGGTACCAGTCGTTCTACGTGCTGGGGAACAGCACCAAGATCATACTGGAAGCGGTGGACCCCGCCGTGGGGCTGCCCACGTCGAGGCCCAGTAACTGAAGGTAAAGCGTTATTGATGAGAGCAGGAAAACGGATACGATTATTGTTCTCGTTATCTCTTTGACATCTATGTCTTTCAGGTCGGTATACCGTTACGGTGGAGG
>CAYFYM010000035.1:0-6728 GCA_964347405.1 uncultured Candidatus Bathyarchaeia archaeon
GGCTCAATAAAGACTGTCAAATCTTTGCCGGCCTCCGCCCCTACGACGACGAAGCCCTCATGGATCTCTTCCAGCGAGTCCACCCTGCCCCTGTCTAGCCTGCACCCGAAGGGCCCACACTCGACCACCCTGATGCTCATAGCCGCTGAAACGCGGCTCAGGCTATAAACTCGACCGAGCGCCGGGGAGGTGGGTCCCACGTGAAACAGGGCCCACGCCTCAGCCATTTAACACAGTTTTATATAGGATAGGCTGCACCTTTTCATGAAACGTCTCAGAGTTGATTTGATTGGACGCCAAGGAAGCGCTAGACAAGATCCTCATGCCCGAGAGCGTCGCCGTCATAGGCGCCAGCACGGACCCCTTCAAGTGGGGGTACATGCTGCTCAACGCCGTCAAGCAGAGCGGCTTCGAGGGCGACATCTACCCCATAAACCCCAAGGACGAGGAGATACAGGGGCTCAAGTGCTACGCCAGCGTCAGGGACGTCCCCGGCGACGTAGACATGGCGCTGGTCGTCGTACCCGCCCGCTTCGTGCCATCGGTCTTCGAGGACATGAAGGCCAAGGGAGTCAAGGGGGCGGTGGTCATCACCAGCGGCTTCAGCGAGACCGGCGACGAAGGCAGACAGATGATCAAGCAGATCCTCGACACCGCCGAGGGCAGCACCCGGTTCATCGGCCCCAACTGCATGGGCGTCACCAGCAGCAAGGCCAAGCTCAGCGCCCTCATGATCCCGTTCCTCCACGAGAGCGGCGACGTAGCGTTCATCAGCCAGAGCGGCGGCTACGGCCTCCAGCTCTACCTAAGAGCCTCAGCCATGGGCGTCGGCATAGGCAAGTTCGTCAGCAGCGGCAACGAGAGCGACCTCAAGGGCTGGAATTACTTGGAGTACTTCGGCCAGGACCCCGACACTAGGATCATCACCATGTACATCGAGGGCCTCAAGGACGGCCGCAGGTGGTACGAGGCCGCCAAACAGGTCACGCCCAGTAAGCCCATCGTGGCCATCAAGGTAGGCGTCACCGAGGCCGGCAGCAAGGCCGCCGCCAGCCACACCGGCAGCATCGCCGGCAGCGACAAGGTCTACGACGCCGCGTTCAGGCAGGCAGGCGTCATCAGGGCATATGACGCCGCCGAGATGTTCGACTTCGTCAAGGGGCTTCTCTACTGCCCCCTGCCCCAGGGCCCCAACATCGGCATTGTCAGCAACAGCGGCGGCGTCGCCGTGGAGACCGCGGACAGGCTCATCCAGAACGGCCTCAAGGTGCCCACGTTCAGCGAGGAGGCGCAGGAGGAGGTGAAGCAGCTCATACCCGAGTTCGGCAACCCCAAGAACCCCGTGGACCTCACCGCCACTCTGAACATGAACAGCTTCCTCAACGTCCCGGACATAGTGTTGAAGCAGCCCGAGATACACGGCATGATAACCATCAGCCTGGGCACCAGCATCATAAAGACCATGTTCCCCGACGTGCCCGAGGAGGACCTCCAGGGAATGTACGAGTGGATCAACGGCACCCTGCTCAAGACCTATAACAAGTATGACAAGCCGGTGATAGTCATAGACCCGGCGGCCGACGTGGCGGGGGCGTCAGCCAAGATACTTGAGAAGGAGAACGTGCCCGTCTACACGACGCCCGAGAGGGCCGCCGACGTCATGGGCGTCCTCTACAGGAGGAAGCTGTACCTAGACAAGGTGAAGGCTTGACCTTCATCACCGAGTTCTTCCTGAAATAGAGTTCTCTAGAACGCTTGGATGCTGGAGTTGTCTTCGTCGACGAGCATGCCCCTTATCTCCCTGGGGTCGGCGTCGTCCCTCTGAAGCAGCTCCAGATGCCTCTCCATCTTCCGTGTGTTGTCCCGTATGACGTTGATCAAGTCGCCGCTGAGTTCGTTCCTCTTCTCGGCTATGTGGGTCGCCTGGTTGATCAATATGATCTGGTTCCTTATTTCCTGCTCCGCTATCCACACGCCCTCACGTATCTTCTGCTGCTCCGTGAGCCTCATCTCGTACTTCACCCTCTCCTGCTCCCGCACGAAGTAGACGAGCATGAAGACGCTGAAAACCATGGTGGCGAAGACAAGCTGCTCAAGGTAGTATGTCCGGAACAGCACGCTTATCCATGGCACCTCGAAGTAGCTGAGGTAGACGGTGGCGAAGAACGTGGCCAGGCTGACCACGTAGCCCACGTATATCACCCTGTACTTCTTCATGACCTCATGGAAGATGCACCTGAACTTATCTAGGTGTGACATCATCTGCTCTGAGGCGCCGACGGCATCCAAGACTCGTACCGTATTTGCTGACGTGACATAGCGTTAAATCGTGGTCTGTGTAGCTGCCGCCCACCTACAAAATGCAGGCCACGCTAACGCCCAAACACCGCGTTGAGGGCCTCCCCCACCGCATCGACCAGTCCGTTAGCGACCCCCGAGCCCACTATGTCGCCGGTGTGCTCCCTGATGAAGCCGTAGAAGACGCCGACGCTGAAAGCGTAGAAACCCCAGCTCCACGACACGGTATAGACGCCCTGCAGCGGCCTCGCCGTGTTCAGCGCCCTGTCCAGCCCGTACAGGGCGGAGGAGACCAGGAGGCCCGGTCCATAGGAAACACCTTCCATGCTCCAGGGCCGCCCATACTCCTCGTTCACCGTGGACTGGATGTAGCCCCGGTAGAAAAGCTCCTCGCCGAAGCCGCCGAACACAAGCTGCCACAAGACCGTGGAGAACAACCCGAGGGTCAGTCTCCCTAACGCGACCCCAACGAGCAGCGGGAACACCAACAACGCCGCGGCCAAGAGCAGACGGACCCTGGTGGAGGAGAACGGCCTATATTTCTTCCCCGTGAGGCGTCTCAGCAGCAGGAACAGCATCAAAAACATGGAGACCGAGAGGGCGAGGGAGCCATCCGCGTAACGGTAGGCGGCCCCGCCCGACGAAAGCAGCGTGAGGAGCAGCTGAGGCCCCACGAGGTAGAGGCATCCCTTCAAACCCACGTCCAGGCTGGTCTCCCACCCCCGCAGCGTCAAGCCGCTGGACTCCAGCTCACGCTTCCGGAGGACCAAAGCCAACGCGGCCACCATGACCATGAGGAAGCCCGTGAAGTAGCTCCACCCCAACACCCGCCGCGCCCAACGGACCAAGCCCGACGCCCCCTCCACGAGGAACAGGATGAGCTGGAGACAAGTGAAGACGGCCAGTGCCTCGATGACCGAGCGCCCCTTCATGAAGACACGTACCACCGACACGGATTTAGGGGTTTTCAAAGCATTTAAAACCGGGCCGACAGGGGATAGGCTGTATGTTCGAAGGCGTCAGGCGAGCCTACGTGCTCCAGATCGCGTACATAATGGAGGTCGTCGAGGAGCTGGGCACCGACGAAGCCCTGAGGATGCTCGAAGCCGCCGCGGAGAGGCAGGGCGCCATAGTGGCCCGGGAGATGAAGAGGACGCTCCCCCAGGGTATGGATGTCCTAGATGTGGGCGCCGAGGTCTACCGCGGGTTCATGGCCGACGCCGGAGCCGAGATAACCGAGCACAGCCGAGACGAGACGAGCGTCACCTTCCTCGTTAGGAGGTGCCCGTTCTACGAGGCGTTCCTGGACGTGGGGGTGGACTGCGGCATGTTCCTCCACGGGCTGTGCGGCAACCTGACCCTGCCCAGCATACAGCACACCCTCAGCCACTTCGACGGGAGGCTCCGCGTGGAGCCGGTGGTGACAAGGGAGACCGCCGAGGAGCTATGCCTAGAGCGGGTGTACCTCGCCGAGGAGTAACTCAAATACGGTGAACTCCAATATTCATCCGCCATGGTTCTCCGTTACAAATCGGACATACTCGTCATAGGTACGGGCGGCGCCGGCCTCAGAGCAGCAGCCGAGGCCCACGAGAAGGGGGCCGACATGCTGCTGGTCTCCAAGAGCCCCGCCGGCTACAACAACTGCACCATAGTCGCTGGAAGCGGCTACCTAGCGGCGGTGGGCGGCATGACCGCCGCCGAACACAGGGAGAAAACCCTCAGCGTAGGGAAAGGGGTCAACGACCCGAAGCTCGTCGAGGTGTTGACCGAGGAGGGAGGCAGACGCGTCCTAGAGCTTGATAAGTACGGGCTGGTGGTCAACGTCCGCCGGGGAGGGATACATGTCGGCGACGAGGACACCAAGCTGGGCCAAGGCATCACCCTCCCCATGGTGGACTACCTCAGAGAACTCGGCGTCGAGTTCGTCGAGAACACCATCGTCACGCGGCTCCTCAAGAAAGAAGGGAAAGTGGTCGGCGCAGTGGGCTACCACGGCGACGAAAAACAGCCTACAGTCTTCCAGTGCAAAGCAGTCATTCTGGCCACGGGCGGCGCGGGCGGCCTCTACAGGCGCACCGACTGCCCAGTAAGGACCACCGGCGACGGGTACAGCCTCGCCTACCACGCCGGCGCCAGGCTACGGGACATGGAGTTCGTCCAGTTCTTCCCCCTCGCCCTCGCCGAGCCCGGAGCGCCGCCGCTACTAGTGGACGGCCCCGTCATCGAGGAAGGCAAGATAATTAACGTACTCGGCGAGGACATCCCGGAGAAACACGGCGTCACCGAGCGACCCTACATAGCGAGGAGCCGGGACCTCCTCTCCAGGGCCATGATGCTGGAGATAATGAAAGGAGGCGGCGTGGAGGGCGCCGTCCTCGTGGACGGCCGCGACGTGGTCAGGAGGAGCGAGCCAGGCACCTTCTTCGGCATGGGCAGCTACGAGTTCTTCGTGAACAAGCTACAGGCACACGAGCGCCCCTTCAGGGTCGCCCCCCTCTCCCACCACACCATGGGCGGCGTGGTAGCCAACACGTGGGGCGAGACAGACGTCAAAGGGCTCTTCGCGGCAGGCGAGGTCGTGGGCGGGGTCCACGGCGCCAACAGGCACGGCGGCAACGCCCTCACAGACGTCACCGTCTTCGGCGTCAGGGCCGCGGCCAGGGCCGCCGAGTACGCCGAGAAGAAGAGCCACGTGGAAGCCGAGGAACTGGCCCAAGAAGACATGCAGTACTACGAGAAGCTAACCGGGCGGGAGACCGGGTACACCCCCAGATCGGTGATGAACGTCCTCAGGGAGACCATGTGGGAGAAAGCCGGAGTCGTGAGGGACAGCCAGATGCTCGTAGAGGCCTTCGAGAAGATACAGGAGCTCAGAGACACGGCCCGGAGAATCATGGCCCAACCCGGGAGACAGATGATCCCCGCCCTTGAGACACCCATGGCGCTGGACGCCGCCGAGATGATCGTCAGGGCAGCCATGATGAGAAGGGAGAGCAGGGGCGCCCACTACAGGCAGGACCACCCGGAGCAGGACCCCGGCTGGGTCAAGACCGTGATAATCTCCAAGAAAGGCTCGGCCATGCAGCTCACCACGGCCCCCATAGGTGAGGCGTTTGAGTGACCTCGCCGAAAGGATAATGGCCGAGGTAAGGGACTCCGGCGACCCCGAGAAGAAGGCCCAGCTGAAACGGTACTTCAGGGAGCCCATAGAGAGCCACGGCCTCACCAGCCAGCAATCCAAGGACATAGCGAAGAAGTACTACCCAGAAGTCAAGGGAGACCTCCCCCAAGCGATCCGCCTCACAGGGGAGCTGATGAGCAGCCGGAACCTCAGCTACAGCTCCGTAGCCCTCAGGATACTGGAGAGGTTCAGCAGACGCCTTGAGCCCAGCCATTTCCCGGTCTTCGACGGCTGGGTGGACTACCTCACCAACTGGGCCACCACCGACCACCTCTGCACCAAGATAATAGCCGTGACGGTGAAGAAGGACCCGGCCCTGGTAGAGAATCTGTTAGAGTGGACCGGCTCAGAGAACAGGTGGAGGAGGAGAGCCGCGGCCGTGAGCCTGGTCCCCATGGCCCGCAGAGGCGAGATGCTGGACGACGTGTTCAGGGCCGCCGACAGGCTCATGACGGACGGCGACGACATGGCCCAGAAAGGCGTGGGCTGGATGCTCAAGGAAGCCTCGAAGAAGCACCCAGACGAAGTCAGAGAATATCTGCTCAGGTGGAGAGAGAAGTCGCCGGCGCTCATACTGCGGTACGCCTCAGAGAAACTGCCCAAAGGCAAGAGGGTGCTGAAAACCAAATACTAGACTGCCTTACAGTCACCTATTTACGCTCCATAATCGCTTTAGGCGTCGCATCGACCGTGACCATGATTAGATTTGGTGTTAACGGTCCGGGAAGTGATGACCCCACAGGTAGTTACCATCGATTACATGCAGTCAGTGAGGAACGCCGCGAGGAGGATGACCAAGTTCGGCATAAGCAGCCTCCTCGTCGTAGCCGACGACGGCCTCAAAGGGATAATAACTGAGAGGGACATAGTCCAGAGAGTGGTCTGCAGCGGCCTGGACCCCGCCGAGACGCCCGTCTGCGAGGTGATGTCCGAGCCCGTGATCGTCGTGGGCCCCGAGGAGCCGCTGGAGAAGGCCGTGGAGCTCATGCTGATACAGAGGATCAAGAAGCTGCCGGTGATGGAGCGGGGCGAAGGCGTGATGAAGCTCATAGGCATACTGAGCCTCCTCGACGTGGCGCAGCTCCACCCCGACCTCCTGGAGGGGCTCAGGGCCATGGTCGAGGAGCAGTACGCAAAAGTCGAGGGAGACTTCTACGTCTCGTAGCCTCCGCCAACTCTTTTAACCAGCACATCCCCCTATTCCTTGATTCTGGTATGAAGCTCAACAAAGTCTCTGACAGAGTGT
>CAYFYM010000036.1:0-33826 GCA_964347405.1 uncultured Candidatus Bathyarchaeia archaeon
CGATGTCGTTTGCCCCCAGATGCGCCTGCGCGAACGGGTAGAAGAAAAGGAAGTAGAGCAGCGCCACATCGTCGGGCTGGCCGTTGCACAGGTAACCCGCCACCGGGAAGAGCGTGAAGTCGGTGCGGCCCAGCAGCTGGGCCACCGGCCACGCCTGGTTCCGCTTCCTAACCTGGTAGAAAACCTCCACACAGTAGCTGTACACCATTATCGTGAAAACGTAAGCCGAGTTCGGGAAAGGCAGCGTGTAGATCAACGCAGACGTGGCGGCAACCAAGACGAAGAACAACGCCACGGCTCCGCCCCGCGACACCAAGCCCAACGGTATCGGCCTCGTCCCATAGGGCCGCCAGTACCTGGTCAGGCTGTCCTCCACGTCCAAGGCGTCCACCTCCCCGTCCACCAAGTCGTTGAGCACGAACCCCGCCTCGAACCCCAGCAACGCGATGGCCGCCGCCTGGCCCACCAGCCCCCAGCTGAAGCCACCGTACCGGGGGAAGCTGAGGAAAAGCCCCGAGCAGAATAGCAGCGGCCACACGAAGAAAAAGTGCATCCTCGTCAAGTCGAGGTACGGCTTCAGCCTATCAAGAGCCATCGGACGCCTCTTCACCCCATCGTTTAAAACCCTATCCTCGCACACTTGCTTAAGAACATAGAGTTGACGCCCGTCTCAGACAACATGAGGGCCCTCATCAGGGTAATACGGCCGCACATAGTTGCTGGCGGCTTTCTAGGCTACCTGCTGGGCGCGCTGCTGGCGCTGAACAGCGGAGCCCAGTATAATCCCGTCCACCTCGCCCTGGGCTACGCCGTGGTGCTCGCCGGCGACCTCTCCACCCACTACAGCAACGACTACCACGACGTCAAGATCGACAGGCATTCACCGCCCAAGGCCTTCGGTAGAAGTAACTCCCTCGTGGAGCACCCCGGCGCTCGGCCAGCCGCGCTAGGCGCGGCGGTCTTCGTCAGCGCCGCGGCTCTGGCCGCAGCCGGCTACATGGTCGCCACCGGTGTCTCCCCGCCTACACTGTTATGGGTCGCGGCTGTGGCCGTGGCCTTGGGCTGGATGTACTCGTCGCCGCCGACGCGGCTCAACGCCCGCGGCCTAGGCGAGGCCACCATAGCCGTGGGCACCGGGTTCGCCGTGCCCGCCGTAGGGTACATAACCGCCTCCGGTGGCCTCGACGGCGCCCTCCTGCCGGCATTCGCCCCCCTAATGCTATACGGCTTCGTCCTCAGCCTGTGCCTAGAGCTTCCCGACCTTGAGGTGGACCGCAGCCACGGCAAGAGGACCCTCGTCGTGGCGCTGGGGAGACGCCGTGCAGTGGCCTTGACGGCGCTCGCCACGGCGGCGGCATCCGTGATCTTCATCATCTCCCCGGCGGGGAGGATACGCGGCTCCATATTACCGCCCATACTCTCTTTGTCTCCGCTGGCGGCGGCGATAAGCTGCGCATCGGCGAGACTCAACGGCCCGGCGGATGCGGACCGTGTAGGCGCGAGGATCATAGCCGCCCTCTTCGTCTTCCTCGTCGCCTTCGACGGCTACCTGCTGTACAGCCTGATCACCTGACCACCATGTGACGCGTCGGCCACCATGCGTCTTAAATCGCCCCGTTCCGATTCCCCATATATCAACCAGTAGGTAAAGAAGCGACCCATTATGGAACCCGACAAGGTGCTGGACTGCACGGGGCTCTACTGCCCCGAGCCCATATTCAGGACCAGGATGGCCATGGACGAGCTGGATAAAGACCAGGTGCTGGAGGTCTCCGCCGACGACCCCGCCGCCGAGGCCGACCTCCGCAGGCTCGCCGAACGAATGGGCTACGAGGTGCTGGAAGTCACCAAGGACGGCGACACGGTCACCCTCAGGATAAGGAAATAAATCATCCTCGCCTATCCCACTCTTTATAATCCATGGCTCCACTTGGAGAATCAATGTCAGCTAGAGCATACATGGACAACGGCGCCGGGCGCCCGGTCGACCCACGCGTCCACGCCGCCATGACGCCATACTTCACCGAACACATCGGCAACCCGGCCTCGTTCCACTCGATGGGCTTCAAGGCGCTGAAGGTCCTCAACGACGCCCGGGCTGGGGTCGCTGAGCTTGTGAACGCCGAGCCCGGCGAGATCGTGTTCACGTCTGGCGCCACCGAGGCCAACAACCTCGCCCTCCTAGGCGCCGCGCGGCGCAGCAAGAGGCAGGGCGGCAAGGTGGTACGCTCCGCCGTGGAGCACATCAGCGTCATCAACATCTGCAAGGAACTCATGAGGGAGGGCTTCAAGGTAGCCGAGTGCCCCGTCGACGAGTACGGAGTCCTCGACCTGGACGAGCTGGAGAGGCTGGTGGACGACGACACGGCGCTGGTGACGTTGATGGCGGCCAACGGCGAGATAGGCACCATCCAACCCATGAGGGAGGCGGCCGAGATCGCACTCAGCCGCGGCGCCCTATTCCACTCGGACGCCACCGCCGCCAACGGCCAGATACCGCTGGACGTGAAGCAGCTGGGCGTCGACCTCATGACCCTGAGCGGCAACGACCTCGGCGGCCCCAAGGGCGTCGGCGCCCTCTACGTCAGGCGGGGCGTCAGGGTCAAGCCCCACATGATAGGCGGCGGCCAGGAGGGCGGCCTCCGCTCGGGCTCCGAGAACATCCCGGGCATAGTCGGCATGGGCGAGGCCGCCAGGCTCGCCGCCCGGGAGATGGAAGCCGAGGCAGCGAGACTCACCCAGCTCAGAGACACGCTCATAGAGGATGTGCTCGCCGCCATCCCCGAGTCCTACCTCAACGGCCACCCCACGAGGCGGCTGCCCAACAACGCCAACATAAGGTTCAGCTACATAGAGGGCGAGGCCATGGTCCTGAGCCTAGACGACCTGGGCATACAGGTGAGCACGGGCTCCGCGTGCGCCGCCAAGACCCTGGAGCCCAGCCACACCCTGCTCGCCTGCGGCCTCAAACACGAGGAGGCCCATGGCAGCCTCGTCTTCACGCTAGGAAGGAATAATAACCGCGACCAAGTGGAATACGTGGTTAAGACGCTGCCGGGAGTCGTGGGGAGGCTCCGAGCTATGTCCCCCCTGACGCCCGAGGAGCTGAGATAGCATGTACAGCGAGAAGGTACTGGACCACTTCAAGAACCCCAGGAACGTGGGGGAGCTGGAGGACGCCGACGCCGAGGGCTCTGTGGGCAACCCCGTGTGCGGCGACATGATGACCATGTACATAAAGGTCAGGGACGACCGCATCGAGGACATAAAGTTCAAGACCTTCGGGTGCGGCGCCGCCATCGCCACCAGCAGCATGACCACCGAGCTCGCCAAGGGCAAGACCCTGGACGAGGCCCTTGAGATAAGCCGCCAGGACGTCGCCGACGCGTTGGAGGGGCTGCCCCCCGTGAAGATGCACTGCAGTAACCTCGCGGCCGACGCGTTGCACGAGGCCATAAAGAGCTACAAGGAGAAGAAACCCAAAAATGAGTAGAAACGTCAAGTGCGAGATATGCGGACAGCCCGTGGACGAGCGGTGCCCCCTCATGACGGTGGTCCTGGAGGAGGAAGGCGAGGAAGTGGCCTACTGCTGCGAGCAAATATATAGGCAAGATAAGAAAGAGATATAAACAAGTATATACGAGTCCATGCACTCAGGAGTCGACGCCTTGGACAGACAGAAACTCGCTTCTCTCGTATCGGCCGTCCTCAACGCCCCGCTCATCACATTGCTCACGTTCATACCGCTGGTACTGAGGTACGGCGACGGGGACACGCTGAAGCTGTTCGCGGTGACCGGGTTCTTCGGCTGCTTCCTGCCCCTCGGCATGGTCGTCGCCATGCTGAAGAAGGGCGTCATAACCGACTTCTACGCCACAAACAGGCTTGAGAGGTTCATACCTTTCCTCGCCACCATAACGTCCTACGTCATGGGCACGGTGGCCCTCATAATGGTGAAGGCGCCTACGCCCCTGACCGCCCTCATGGCCTGCTACATAGTGAACGGCCTCGTGTTGCTGGTCATCACGCTAAAATGGAAGATCAGCATCCACGCCTCGGGGATAGCGAGCCCCGTCACGGCGCTGGTCTACCTGCTGGGCACACGGATGCTGCCGCTTTTCATGCTCTTCCTGCCGGTGGCGTGGGCGAGGTTGGAGCTCAAGGCCCACGACAAGAAACAGATCACCGCGGGCGCGCTGCTTAGCTCGGTGCTCACGTGGCTGCAGATGGTCCTCTACGTCAACTACCTCTTCATCTAGATCGAGGACTCGTAGGCCTCGAAGAACGAGCCCGGGCCAGAGTACATCGTATCGTTCAAACCTACCCTCCCCAGCCGCTCGTCGACTGTCTTGGCCATGTGAAGCCCAGCCACGTACCAAAGCCTCTCGCCGCTCAGCCTCTCAATCAACCCCCAGTCTTCTTCCCTGAGGGCCCTCAACCGAGTACCACGCAGGACGCCCAGGATCCTGAAGTACTCCTCGATCACCCGTTCCCTCATACCCTGATCCCGGTATAGCCGGTAGTCGAGGTGGTTGAGCCCGCCTTCTCTTCTCCTCTTCTCGTAGGCGGCGTAGACGGCTAGCCCCTCAAGGTGGGTGGAGTACGTCACCGCGCGCAGCATGTCCATCGTGGTCTTGAGGCCGCTGAACGAGTATATGGGCTGGAGGCGGGTGTAGGCCACGTGGTGGAGCTCGTGCATCGCGAAGTAGACGAGCTCCCTCTGGTCCGCGTAGACGGGGTGGGCCAGGTTCAGGTACGCGTCTCCACCCGACACGACGCCCACGTCGTAGCCCACGACGGCGTAGAGGCGGCAGCTGAGCTCGAGGCCGCGAGGAATGTACTCCTCAAGCTCGTCGAAGGCGTCGGTGAACGCCTCGGCGTCGCCGGCCATGTACATGGCGTTGGCCTGCGCCCTTTCAGCTGCGTCCGCCGGTACAGCGGCCAGCCTTTCCATCCAGAACCCGGCCACATCCTTGTCCGTGTTACCGAACCTCGCGGCGTGTGAGTGTACGCCCTTCGCAGCTGGGTGCCCAATGATCTCCTTGAGCCTGTTTGACGATGGCGAAGAAAGGTACCCGAGCGCCTGCCCAATGAACGAGAGGTCGACTTCGACAGATAACATGGTGGTTCAAGAAACGGTCAGTGTTTAATCTTTTCACCGATAGCGGCGCCGAACTCGCGGCACCTCCGCCACTCCTCCTCGGTGGGCTTGTAGCTGAAGTCTAGGTCGTTCTCCACGAGCTCCACGCCGGCCAGCTTCATCTGCTCCTCGACGAACCGTTTGGCCCCGCCCGCCCAGCCGTAGCTGCCGAACGCGGCGCCTATCTTGTTCGGCGGCTTGAGGCCGCGCATATACGCCAGGAACCCGGCGACGGTCGGGTAGACGTGGTTGTTCAGCGTAGGGCTGCCCACGAGGACGGCGCGGGCCTCCAGTATCTCGGTTATGACGTCGCTGCGGTGGGTGCCGGTGAGGTTGAACACCCTGGCCTCGGCGCCCGTGCTGCCGATCCCCTCGGCTATGGCGTACGCCATCTCCTTGGTGCTCTTCCACATGCTGTCGTAGGTTATGACGGCCCTTGGCTTGGACTCGCCGCCTACCCAGCGCTTGTACGCCGCTAGTATGTCGCCTACGTCCTTCCTCCATATGACGCCGTGGCTGGGTGCGATCATGTCTATCTCGACGCCGGCCAGTGCCTTGACGGCGTTGTTCACGGTTCGGCTTAGCGGCATCAGTATGTTGGGGTAGTAGGCGGTGGACTCGCGCCAGAGCACGGCCTGGTCCACCTCGTCGTTGAACCGGGCCTCGGAGGCCAGGTGCTGGCCGAACGCGTCGTTGCTGAGGAGCAGCCTGTCCTCGGGTATGTAACTCACCATGCTGTCGGGCCAGTGGGCCATGGGCACCGGTGTGAAGCTCAGGGTCTTGCCGCCCAGGTCCACGCTGGGCGTCTCCTTGATGGAGACCAGGTCCATGTCCCCGTAGTACTTCCTGAGCACCGGGATGCCGCGTTCGCTGGATACGATGGTGGCGTCGGGGGCCTTCTCCGAGATCCTCTTGAGGGACCCGGAGTGGTCGGGCTCCGCGTGGTTGGCCACGATGTAGTCCAGTTCCCCGGGGTCCATGACCTCCTCGATGTGGCGGAGCATTGTCTCGTAGAACGGCGCCTTCACCGTGTCCACCAGCGCCGTCTTCTCGCCCTGCACCAGGTACGCGTTGTAGCTCGTCCCCCTGTGGGTCACGTAGCCGTGGAAGTTCCTCACGTCCCAGTCCACGGCGCCCACCCAGGTCACCCCGTCCTTTACTTCGATCAAAACACCACCTAGTTGAGTCTGCATCAGAGGCACGGGATAAAAGGCTTATGTGGAACCCGGTACCCTTGTGTCTGAATGCAGATGAACCTAGCGGCGTCGACGCTCCACCTCCTTGACAGGCCGCTGGAGGAGGCTTTCCCCGAGCTCCTCCGCCTCAGCACGCGATGCGTAGAGCTGGCGGACAGCGGCCACCACGCGTTGAACCCCAAGCTCGTCGAGCGTCTCCAGGAGCTCATGGCCAGCTACGAGCTACGCTTCAGCATCCACGCTCCCTACGCTGACACCAACCTGGCTGCGGACGACGATCTCATCAGGGAGTGGATACTCAAACGCATCAGGGCGTCCATCAGGTTCGCCAGCGAGCTGGACGCCAGGTGCGTGGTTGTGCACCCTGGGTGGACCACGGCGACGGACAGGTTCATGATGGGCAGGGCTTGGGAGCTCAACCTCAGTTCCCTCCGGTGGCTGCTCAGGTACGCCGAGGAGTACGGCGTGGACCTGCTCATAGAGAACGTCCCCGGGCCCACGCCGTACCTGCTGGTCTCTGTCGAGGACTTTGAGCTCTTCTACGGGGAGATGGATCAGCCGATGGGCATGGTGCTGGACGTGGCCCACGCCAGCCTCAACGGCGAGGCTGCCGAGTTCATACGGCGCTTCGGGGACAGGATAAGGCACGTCCACGTCAGCGACAACGACGGCGAAACCGACCAGCACCTACCCATAGGAGACGGCGGCATAGACTGGGAAGGGGTGATGGGCCTGCTGCGGGGCAACGGGTTCAGCGGCTGGGTCACAGTCGAGTCCTACAGCGACGTGCAGCGGAGCCTCGACGCCCTGGACCCCCTGATCACGGCAGCGGGACTTCGATCTCCATGAGGTCCTCAGCCACGAAAACGTCCTCATACACCTGTCTCGCTTCTAAGAGAAGCACGTCCGGGTCGTAGTACCTGGAGCTTATGTGTACCAGTGCCAGCCTCTTGGCGCCGGCCTCCAGGGCAACCTCCGCGGCCTCCTGCGCCGTGGTGTGGCCGTCCTCCGCCGCCCTCTCCTGCAGCTCGTGGCTGAACGTGGCTTCGTGGATGAGCAGGTCGGCGCCCCGGGCAAGCTCGATCATCCCAGGGTACGGCCTCGTGTCGCCGCTGTACACGACCCTCCTGCCCGGCCTCGGCGGATCGGATACCTCCATGGGCTCGATCACCCTCCCGTCCACTGTGACCGGCTCGCCGTGCTGAAGCCTGTACCAGAGCCTGCCCTCGGGGACGCCCAGCGCCCTGGCCTTGTCCGGGTGGAACCGTCCCGGCCGAGGCTTCTCCCAGAGTCCGTAGCTCCAGCTCTCAACCCTGTGGCTGGACCTGACGGCCACCACCTCCAGCCCGTCGCCGCCGTAAACGACGCCCGGCTCAGCTATCTCGTGGATTATGACTGGGAACGAGGGTCCCCCGAGGGTCTCGCTGAACGCCCTGACGTACCCCACGGTCCCCGTAGGCCCGTAGACGTCCAGCCGCTTCTCCCTACCGAGGAGGCTCATGCTCTGGAGGAGCCCGGGGAGCCCGAGCACGTGGTCGCCGTGGAGGTGCGACAGGAATATCATGGTTTTCCGCCTGAACCCGAGCCCGGCGCAGACCATCTGGCGCTGGGTGCCCTCCCCGCAGTCGAACATGTACATGGTTCGACCCACGCTTACGACGACGCTGCTGCTGCCCCTCCGCCGCGTGGGCATGCTGCCGCTGGTTCCCAGGAAGACTACCTTCATCGAGGGCTCCCTTGAACATGACGCCGGGCACGATAAAAGTGGTGGTGGTCAGCCGCTTCGGGTGAGGAGCCACTCGGCCTCCAGCGCCGCCATGCAGCCGCTCGCCGACGCCGTCACCAGTTGCCTGTAACGCGTGTCGTTGAGGTCGCCGGCGACGAACACCCCCTGCCTGGACGTCTTCACGCCGTCGGCCACGATGTAGCCGTCGGGGTCCAGCTCCAGCTGGCCCCTGAACAGCTCGGAGTTGGGCTCCCAACCCACCGCTATGAGCACGCCGTCAGTCGCCAGCACCTCCACCTCCCCCGTCGCGTTGTCCCGGAGTCGCACGGCCTCCACGACCGTGTCGCCTATGATCTCCTCCACCACCGTGTCCATCATGAAACTTATACGGGGGTTCTCCTCGGCCTGGGCCCTGAGGCAGCTACACGCTGAGAACCGGCTCCGCCTGTGCACTATGACGACCTCCGACGCGAACCGGGTCAAGTCCAGCGCCTCCTGGAGGGCGGAGTCTCCGCCGCCCACCACCACGACCCTGAGCCCCTCGTAGAGGGCGGCGTCGCATGTGGCGCACACGAACACGCCTCTGCCCAGCAGCCTAGCCTCGGACTCCAGGCCCAGCTTACGGTTCCTTGATCCCGTGGCGACTATCACTGTCTTGGCCTCGATCACGTCGTCCTTGACGTAGACCCTGTAGGGGCTCGCTGAGAAGTCCACTGCTGTGGCCTCCCGCCGGTCCAGCTCGGCGCCGAACCCCGTGGCGTGGGTCACCAGCCGCTCCACGAGCTCGGGCCCCGTGGTGGGCTCGTGGAGCCCCGGGTAGTTCTCCACCCTATACGTGTAAGATATCTGGCCCCCTGGCTTCGGGCCGGCCAGCACCACGGTGGACAGCCGGGCCCTGCTCGCGTAAAGCCCGGCCGTGAGCCCCGCGGGGCCCCCGCCTATGACGACGACGTCGATGGGCTCTACCAACCTACTCAGGCTCCAGCGCGGTGCCCATGAGGCACCCGTCCTTCATCCTCAGGAGTTTCTCCAGCGCCTCCTTGAAGTCCTCAAGCCCCCATACGCCTATGATGACGCCGGTGGGCCTGCCCTCGCAGTAGAGTATGAAAGTGGGGGTGCTCCTGACGCCTTCCCCTATCGCGTGGGTGCGGTTCTCCCTGCTCTCCAGCAGGTTCATCCGCATGAACCTTATCCTGTCGCCCATGATCCCCGGCATCCGCTCGTACATGGGCTTCATCTCCATACATGAAGGGCACTTATGGTGCCAGTACTCCACCACCACGGGCTTCTCCGAACCCAGAACCTGTTCCTCGAAGCTCTGGTAGTCTATGTCTATTACCTCGTCCATGGAACCACATGTGGAGAATCGGCGGCGCCGGATTTAACGGTAAGGCGGCTAGAGCTCCTTGAAGCTGAGCTGGCCGCCTGAGATGCTGAGCTCATACAGCTGGTTGGGGTAGGGCTTCATGTTGAAGCTCTCAAGCTCCTCGCCGGTGAGTATGAGGGTGAGCTTACGCTGTTCGTAGGTGTTGCTCTGGCTCCCCGGCATGATGCCCTTGAAGCTCTTGGTGACCTGGACCACCATCTGGTTGATCTCCTCGGGGACGTCGGGGTTGCTCATCATCACCATGGGGGGCTTGCTCCGTACCTCCACGAAGTCGATCTGGAACGCCTCCCGGTTCTCGGGGTCCCTGACCGCCTTGACGGCCTGGACCTTGAGCTTTATCCTGCTACTTATCATCTCGCCGCTATACGTTCCAGTGACCTGCGTGAAATAGGTATCGGTTTAGAGCTTCTCTAGGCAGCCCGCTATGAGCCCTGCCACGGTCACCCCGGCGTGCCTGGACTCCACGGTGTCGGCGGAGACGATTAGGTCCGCCCCTGCGGCCCTGATCCTCTCCTCGGCGCCCGGCATGAACAGCGCGTGGACGCACGCCGCCGCCACGTCCGCGGCCCCTTGACGCTTCAGGCCCTCAACCGCCCGGGCGGTGGTGCCGCCGCTGCTGATGATGTCGTCGAAAACCACGGCGTTCACTCCCCCGACTTCCAGGTCCTTGACCTCCATCGTTATCTCCCCGGTGCGGCGGTCCCTGCTCTTCTCGAAGTAGCCGTGTCTTCCCCCGAGGACCCTCCCCGCCGCCTCGGCGAGGCGTATGGCGCCCACGTCCGGTGAGAGGCTGTAGGCGCCGTCGTATCCACGCTCCTTTACGTACTCGGCGAGGAGCGGTATGGCCGATAGGTTGTGCACCTTCACCCGGTGCCCCGCCTCAATCTCCGCGAGGGAAGACGCGCTGTGGGCGTCGACAACGACGAGGTCATCCACGCCGGCGGCCTCCATGAGCCCGAGGACCACGTCCAGGCTCAGCGCCTCGCCCCCCAGAAACCGTTTATCCTGCCTCATATACGCTAGGTAGGGTACGCACGCAGCCACGTGTGCGGCCCCGAGGTCCTTGGCCGTCCTCGCCATGATGAGCAGCTGCATCATCTTCCTGTCCGGGTCGGGGGCCGTCGTCTGGACGAGCGCCACCTTCTCGCCACCGACGCCCTCCGGCAGCCGCAGATAGCTCTCGCCGTCGGGGAAGAGCCTATGCTCGACGGGCTGGGCGGTGAGCCCCAGCTGGGCCGCCACCGCCTCACCGAGCTCTTTAGACGCGGGTCCGGGAACGACTATCATAGCGTGCTTGAATACGCCATGGATAGATAAGAGTCTGACCACGGCGGCCGGCCACCCAAGCCACTAAACGAGGAACAAATGCGAAGCTAGAACGAGATGAAGAAAAGGATGCCCGCGGCCACCACGGCGGCGCCCCACGCCGCCCGGTTCCACTTAAGCACCTTGGCGCCGTCGAAGACGCCGAAGGGTAGGAGGTTGAAGAGCGCGAGGCTGGCGTTGATGTTCATGCCTATCCGGGCCAGCGTGGCCACCAGCTGGCTGCCCGTGGCCAGGTACACGGCGAAGTAGAAGAGCCCCATCCCTATGTTGGTCGCGGGGCCGGCGACGCTCACCTTACCGTAGTCGTCCCAGTCCATCATGCCGCCTATCATCACGGCGCCCGGGGCGATTATCTTCAACGGCGAGATCAAGCTGAGCAGCGTCAGCATGAGGCCCTGCTGGTTGAGCCTGAACTCAGCCCAGTAGCCGAGCCTCTGCGCCGTGAACTTGTGCGCCACCTCGTGAAGTATGAACGCCAGCCCGAATATGAGGAAGTAGGCGCCGAAAACGACCGGGCTCTCCAGCACCCTCCTCCAGTAGCTGACGAGGGGGATCGCCAGGATCACCAGCAGCCCTATGGCTAGCTCCCGCAGCTCCTTCTGGCTGAACCAGAACAGCGTGCGTCTGGGCCTGGGGGCGTAGCTGTACCCCGTGGCCCTGAAGCCCGTCTGGCCGGTGGTGCTTCGGCTGTAGTTGTACGTGCCGGGGCAGTCATGCATCTCCGGTAGCCTGTGCTCGCCGCAGAAGTAGCCGCCGCAGTACTTGCACCTGAAGGGCATGTACTCGTCCTTGCCGCACTTGTCGCACTTGACCATCTGGCTGCCCTGCCGTTGTTTACGCTCGGTGCCGTATATATGATGTGGAGCGCCGCGGCGACTCGACGGCGTCAATCGTCTATGAGGCTGTCAGCCAGCCTACGGGTCTCCACGCGCACCTCCTCAAGGTCCTCCATCGTCGGCTTCCCGCGGATGTCCCCCATCCGCCCCTCGGTGCTGCCTTCCTCCCAGCCATGGAACTCCGACAGTATGCACCACTCGGCGGCGACATCGAAACCTATGTGCTCGAAGAACTGGCCGGCGTACTTGACGGCGGGGGTGGCCTCGTTGAGCCCGGTGTGGGGGCCAGAGTAGGTGCAGAATATCAACGCATGTTTACCCGGCACCCGAGGCGCGGCCGTCTTCACCAGCCCCTTCTTCCTGTGCACCACGAGGTTCCTTCGAAGATAATCCGTCACCGGCTTGGGGGTGTGCCACTCGTAGGACGGGAAGCCCAAGCAGAACAGGTCGTAGTCCGCGTAGTCGACGCCCTCCGCGTCCTCCACCCGGATAAGAGCCGGCTTCAACCCCGCGTCCACCAGGCCCTGCCTCACCGACTCGGCCACCTTCTTCGTGTTACCCGTGTTGGACCAGTAAACGACCGCCGTCTTCAAAACAGCCACACTTTGAACGTTGTCTTCGTCTATTATTGATTTTATCGGTCATCCGGGAAGCCGTCTAGGTACGAGCGCCTTCAAGGCGGCGGGTTACATGCCGGGAGGCTAAGGCAACGCCAGCCGGGTCTCCTTAACATCATATAAGCGTCGGACGCCCGTCCATATGGTGATGATCGAGTTACTCCTTGAGCTCATCAGGAACAGGTGCGTCAACCCGCCCGGAGGCGAGATGAAGTCCATCGACACAGTCAGACGGCACCTGCGGCGGCGTGGAGTCGACGGCACGGTATACGAGTCGGCTCCGGGCAGAGGCAACCTGGTGGCCAGAATCCCCGGCACCGGCGGCGGCCCGCGGCTGATGTTTGGCCCCGGCCACGTGGACGTCGCCCCTGTGGAGAAGCCCGGCGACTGGGAGGTAGACCCGTTCCAAGCGGCGGTGAGGGACGGCTACGTGTGGGGCCGCGGCTCACACGACATGCTCTTCATGGTGGCGGCCCACGTGCAGGCGTTCACCGACCTCTGCGCCACGGGCTTCACACCCAGGGGCGGCCTGACGCTTCTCCTGGTCTGCGACGAGGAGGACGAGGGAGAGCGTGGCACCGGCTGGATGCTGGAGAACCACCCCGATGCGCTCCAGGTGGACTATGCGGTCTCCGAGGCGGGTGGCTGGCCCCGGGAGCCGGGCGAGGTGGTCTTCACCAGCGGCGAGGCGGGCGGCGGCTCCAGCCCCACGGAGTCGGGCTTCGTGGACGCGTTGACCAAGGCGGTCAGGGCGGAGATGCCGGGCGCAGCGCTGGTCCCCGAGACCATGCCCGGGAAGACGGACTTCAGGTTCCTGCGTCCCCTTGGGGTGGAGTGCTACGGCTTCGGGCTGTACGACCCCGGGACGCCGCCGGGCGCCAGGAGGGTTCATGGACCCAACGAGAGGGTGAGCCTCAAGACGGTGGAGCTCACGAGGAGGGTCTGCTTCAACCTCGCGATGGACGTGCTGAAGTAGGCTCCGTCTAGCGTTAAAAAGGGCAGAAAATCTCCTTCAACTCGGCAAGGTCTTTCTCTTTGTCTGCCGGCGGTCTTCTGTATACCTTGTCCTCGTGGAAGTGAACGGAGTAGGCGGCGAGGCTGAAGAGCACGTCGCCGAGCGCCTCCCCCTTCTCGGTGAGCCTGTACTCGATGAGGAGGGGGGTGGTGGACGCGACGATCTTCTCGGCGACGCCGTGCCTCTGCAGATCCTTCAGCCGGGTGGACAGCATCTTGGCGCTAAGGTCCGGGTTGTTGGACAGGAAATCCTTGAACCGGGTCATCCCCATGTGGAGGTCCCTTATTATGGGCATTGTCCACTTGCCACCGAGCTGGTCCATGGTCACCTCTATCGGGCACCGCTTGAAGCCTAGTGTCAAGTCGCTCACCATGTTACCTCTGGGTTAGCAACCAGTTATATATTACTTTTTGTGACTCTGTGATTGAAAGTAACACGGTTACATAAAGTAACTGAGTGTGAAGGATGGGTGAAAAGAAACGGAAGACATAAAACTTGAGCTAAGAGTCGACGCCACAGCCGACGACGTCTGGCAGGCGTGGACCCAGGCAGAAAAGGTGGCTAAATGGTTCGCCCCGGAGGCGCACATCGAGCCAAGGCAAGGAGGCGCATACGAGCTCTTCTGGGACCCCGACAACCACGACAGCATGTCAACCAAGGGATGCGAGATAACTGCTTTCGAGCCGAAACGGCTCCTCGCCTTCACGTGGAAGGGCCCAGACCAGTTCAAGGAAGTCATGAATCAGCCGGAGCCCCTCACCAAAGTAGAGGTGAGTCTACGCGAACGATGCAACAAGACACGGATCACCGTGGTCCACGGCGGGTGGGGCGAAGGAAAGGAGTGGAGAGAGGCAAGGGATTGGCACGTGAAGGCATGGGGCATGGTGATCCAGAGCCTGAAAGAATCCTACGGCTGACATTATTCAGCTTAAGAACCATGCAAGAATGAGTTATTCGTCGCCTCTTGTAACTTTTCACGGCTCTAGTCGGGATAAGGTATTAGCCTAAGGAAAGACGCCTTCGAGTTCCTGAAAACATGACGTGCGTATGTCCCTATACGTCTTTACACGGGTCGAAGATTTCATCCTCGCTTCAACGTAGATTTAGAATCTAAGTGGTTTCAAGAGAAAGTGTTGATCCTTTCAATTCCACTGGATCACGGTGTTTCTCCCTGGAATATCTTCACGAGTTCATCGGGGTCTATGTTTCCTCCCGAGACTATGCATACGACCTTCCCCGTTCCTGCTCTACCTGATAGAGCAGCTGCAAGAGACACCGCTCCTGCACCTTCTGCAACGACGCTGTTCTGCACAGCCAACAGCCTGATCGCTTCAACGGTCTCCTCTAGAGAGACTACCAGAGCATCGTCTATCAGAGTCTTGGCCAGGTCAAACATCTCCGGTAGCACCCAGGGTGCACTTATGCCGTCTACAAAACTGTGAACATATTCAGCGTTTTCTGCGGCTTCACCTGATTTATATGAGGCAGCTAATGGTGCGCCTGTCTCGATCTCACAGGCATATATCTTCACGTCCGGTTTGGCCGCCCGAATAGCCGACGCGATGCCGCACGCAAGTCCGCCTCCGCCCCAAGGGACAAGAACCGTGTCGAAGTCGGTAAGGTCCTCCAGTATCTCAAGCCCTATAGTGCCGTTCCCAGCCATCACCGCTGGATCGCTGAAGGCGTGTACGAACGTTCCTTCAACCCCCTCACATGTCCGTGTGACGAATGTCTCGAAGAACGTGTCGGCTGGAACTTTTACCACTTCGGCCCCCATATGCAGTATCTTCTCAAGCTTTGTCTCTGGGACGTGTGTCGGTAGGACGATGGTGCATTTGACGCCGAGTTTCTTTGCTACCCAAGCCAGTCCTTGAGCCCAGTTCCCGGCGCTTACGGTCCATACGCCGTTCTTCAACAGTTTTTTATCCATTGTTCTCAGTGCGTTGCTGGCGGCACGGATCTTGAACGCTTTTATTGGTTGAAGGTTCTCTAGTTTGAGATAGATTTCTGCCGAGGCATCGTCTATGTTCAAGCGTACGAGGGGGGTGCGGACGATGTCGGCTGATATGCGTTCCTGGGCGGCTCTTATTTCCTCTACGGGGATGAAGTCATATCTTGCCATGAAAAGTCACGTGTTCTGAGATATGTTTCATTCAAGATATAAATTTGGTTTTGGTAATTCGCCCGCACCTCTCCATATTCCTAGGGGAATATGGATCTTGGTTGACATTGCACGCGTAGATGGTCCATAGAGCTACTTCCGATGATACGTGTGTCTCAAAAGCCGCCTCGGATTCTTCATGGCCATTTATTTATCAAAGCGTGCTACAATATCAGGGGCATAGATTGGTAGACGCGTTTGGGTTGGCCTTGATGGCTTACTTCGACGACCCCAACAGCGTACACGTAATTGAGCGTGACGACGGATACCTGGACCTCATCGAGACCAGAGAGTACTACACAGAATATGATGAATGGAACCCAGTGGAGCAGGAACTAGCCAAACTCGTCCAAGGCAGGGTCCTGGATGTTGGCTGTGGCAATGGGAGATGCATGAAGTATTTCCAGGAAAACGGCGTAGAGGCCGTCGGGATAGACGTCTCCGAGTATGCGGTGGAGGCATCGAAACGGTTTGGAGTCAGGAACTGCGTCGTTATGGACGCGATGAACCCCGAGTTCCCCGAGAACTCTTTCGACACCGCCGCCCTGTTTGGGAACGGTCTTGGACTGTGCGGGTTGGAGGGCAGCAGGAAAATGCTACGGGGCCTCGGAAAAGCCGTTAGACCCGACGGTTTGCTGCTGGCCTCCGTTAGAGACCCGATTAAAACCAGTAACCCCGTCCACCTTGCCTATCATCAACGTAACAGAGAAAACGGTAAACCGATTGGGTTGGTCCGGATCAGGGTTAACTTTGAAGACTTGAAGGGCGATTGGTTTGACCTCTACATGCTTGAGCCGGGTGACGTTGAAGATTTTATACACGGCACTGGGTGGCGCCTTGAGAGAATAATGGAGCCTGTTGACCCTACTAACCCCCTTTACGGAGTTATCCTACGTAACTCCTAGGGACACGTTTTTCCTCAATTGCACAATGATTCAAGTTACGCACGGCATACGTTCTCTTTCCCCTGAGAGACTCAAGGAACGTTGCTAGCGAAGACAGCACAGGCTCCCCCCAACTGGGAACAGGGTATGCCCAATCGGATTCAAATAGACACCCCGATTTATTCAGGTGCCGACACGATGAAAGCCTCCAATTATACTATTAACGAGAACAACACTGTTAAGAGTGAATAATAATGGACGAGGGACGTCTCGAGGTCAAGGCAGCGCTTCAAATATCTAAGCCCGTGGAGATGGTTTTCGAGGCAATCATGGACCCCGCGGAGATGACCAACTACTTCATCTCGAGGAGCAGCGGGAGAATGATCGAAGGTAAGCAGATAACATGGGGGTTCCCGGAGTTCGAGGAGGAGTTCCCCATTCGTGTGGGAAAAATTACGCGGAACGAGTATATCTCCTATTACTGGGAGATAGAGGGAGAGGAGCTTCTTGTGGAGATTAAGCTTACTCCTGTGGATGGTGAATCCACCGTCGTGACGATCACTGAGAGGGGTATGGATAACGATGAAGAGGGTATCCAATGGCTGACGAGAAACACCATGGGATGGGCCAACTTCCTCGCCTGCCTCAAGGCGTACCTAGAATACGGAATCAACCTACGGAATGGAGCCTTCGATTTCCTGAAAACATGACGCCGCATAAATCCTTACATGTCTCTAAACGGGTCGAAGATCTTACCCTCGCTTCATCGTAGGATCAGCGTCTGAGTGGTTTTGAGAAAAAGAGGGGGTTGGGCTAGACAGGGTTAATGACGAGAAACGGCTATAGCCTCACGTGTGTCCATAATTGGAGTCATCTTAAACGTGCAGATATCAGTCTATTTTGCGACGTCTCTTTGGGCTTCAGCCATGTCATCGGCTTCAACAATCTAGAATGCCTTATTCATGTCGACCATGGTGCTTATAGGGTACAGGTTCTTGTAATTGCTTTAGGCTTCTATTGAATGAATCGCTAACTTCTTCAGCGTCTTTGGGTGCCCACCACCAAACTACTAGAAACTTCAAGGATTTTACTCTCTTCTAGTTCTTGGTACTTGGATAGCTCTCTACCTCGGTGCTAGGCTCCTGGTTAACCGTCCTTAACCGTGAACAATATGACCTGTTTTTATTTGACAGTAAAGATTATCTAATTTTTACGATGAGTGGAAGACTCTCGTTGCATCCATAATTTTATCACATGCCATCGTATTCATGGTGTGTAGATGCTCGACAAGAACGATAGGAAGCCTCACGAGGAGATACTCCTCGAGGACCTGAAGGACTTGGACAACCTGTTGAAGGCCTGCCTGATGGACATAGAGACCTTCAAGAACAAGTCCAAGATAATACGTGAGCTCCTCGTCATGGCGAGGGACAACCTGGACGAGGCGATCAGGCGCATCGACAAGATGGTCGAGGAAGTGGGACAGAACCCGTAACCATATCCATGTTTCGCACAATTCTAATGGCGTCGCTCGACGGATGAGCAGACAATCACCGTGATGACGGGGCGTCGTCGAATGTTCATACATGTGAGGATGGGGAAACTGGGGGTCGTTGACGCCCTGAGCGGAAACATGGCTTGTCTGTTATGGTTCTCAAGTCTTATTACGCGATTCGCTCATGAATATCTCTGGTTCCATGAAAGAGGTTGACTTGTTCAAGGAGAACACGGGGCTCAGCCTCCACGAGCAGTACATGAGGCACCATCCCCAGGTGCTGTCTGGGTTCGAGGAGGAGATGCCCAGGTACTGGGGCAGGAAGTGGAAGGCAAACACCACCATAGGCAAGCTACGCACCGTGCTCCTCCACCGCCCCGGCAGGGAGTTCCTCAGCGTCGGCGGCCCCACGCCGTGGCCGCCCCACAGCAGCGACCTGGCGGCGTGGCGGATGAGCTGGAAGCCAAAGGACCTGACCAGGCTCACCGAGGACTACGAGCGGCTGAAGAAAGCGTACAGGGACGAGGGCGTCGAGGTGGTGGAGCGGAAGCCGGACCCATACGACCCACCGTACACGGTTAAATCCATATACACTGACGACGTCTGCCACCCGGCCGTCTACGGCCAGGTGATCCTCAGGATGTACGACCACATCCGGAGGGGCGAGGAGGTGCCCACCTTCCAGACCCTCGCCGAGGCGGGGTGCCCCGTCGTGGGCATGATCACCGGCGACGGCATGGCCGAGGGGGGCAACATCGGGTGGCACGACGAGAAGCACGTGCTGATGACAGTCCACTACCCGCGGGCTAACACCAGCGACCCCGGCGTCTGGAGGGCCAACGACTGGGGCCACCGGCAGTACATGAACATAATCCAGAGCCAGGACCCGGAGGTGGACGTCAGGGTGCTCCCCGGGTGGGGCCCAAGGCCGCAGCTCACCCACTACTGCATGGTGGACAGGCACACGTCCGTCGCCGACCCCAGGTGGCTCGACCCGTACCTGCTTGACTGGCTGGAGGCCGAGATGGACTGGAGGTTCATCGTGCCCCCCGACGAGCTGTGCAGGGTGGATCAGGGCACCACCGTGGGCCCCGAGACCGGGGTCGTGCTGGAGCCCATGAAGATACTGGTCCCCGCCGGCGCGCCGAAGGCGACGAAGTGGCTTGAGAGCGCCGGCGTCGAAGTCGTCGAGGTGGAGATACCGACCCTGGTCTGGCCCATGAACAGCGGCAGCATCCACTGCGCCGCGGGCTCCCTCCGGCGAGACCCCGAGCCCAAAGACTAGCCCATCCACCCCCATTTTTATGTGAAAAGACTCTTCAAAGCGTAGGGCGAGTGATGTTCGTTGCAGACCATCAAACAGATCCGTGAGACCTTCCGCAGCCGTAACGTGGCGGTGCTCACGGGCACCCAGACTTTCTGGATGTTCACCGCTTTCCTTTGGTGGCCCTACAGGAGCCTGTTCATACTGGAGCTGGGGGCATCGAAGGAGACGCTGGGGATGCTTCTCATGATAGAGACGCTGGGGCAAGTGGTTTTCCAGCTCCCCGGCGGGGTGCTCGCGGACCGTTTCGGCAGGAAGAAGGTCATCGTTCTGGGGACGGCCTTCAGGGTGGGGTCCTGCCTGGTCTACCTGCTCAGCGCCCACTGGCTGCACACGGCGCCGGCCCTGCTGCTGGCCTCCGCGGGTATGCTGGGGCTGCCCGCGATGACAGCGCTCATAGCCGAGAGCCTGCCCGAGGATAGGAGGAGCGCCGGGTTCGCGGCTTACAGGACCGTGACGTGGATGCCCATGATAGTGACTAATCTTCTGGGCGGCGTCTTCATGGACTACTTCGGCGTGCTCCGCGGAGTCAGGCTCTGCATGACGGCGGCCCTGGCGGTTTCGGTAGCGTCGACTGTCCTCCGCTGGAGGATGCTCGAAGATACTTTCGACCCCGATGAACACATGGACGACGCCGCCACGTTTTTTGACGTAGGCAGCCTCCGAGAGAGCCTAGGCGCCGTCTCCCGAGAGATCTGGGTAATGACCGTCGTCGCCGCGCTGGGCGGCTTCGCCATGAGGATCGTGTGGTCGTTCATGGTGGTGTACGCCGTGGAGGAGGTGGGGCTGACGAACACCCAGTGGGGCCTCATAGGGACCCTGGTGAGCGTGATATCCACGTTACTCACCTACCCCGGCGGCATGCTGGCGGACCGCGTCGGGCGGAAGCCCAGCATCATAGTATCCAGGATACTGTCGCCGCTGTCGACGCTGGGGTTCACGTTCTCCAGCGGCTTCTGGCAGCTGTTGGCCACAAGAGCGCTGGGCGGCCTAGCCATGGGTTTCGGCGGCCTGGTTTGGGGCCCCATGGGCGGCCCGGTCTGGCAGGCCCTGGTGGCCGACTTGACGGCACCGAAGAACAGAGGCATGATGATGGGGCTGATGGGTTCCATAGCGGGCGTCGTGAGCACCCCGGCGTCGTGGGTGGGCGGCTACATGTACGACAACGTCTCTCCCAAGCTGCCTTTCCAGGCGAGCTTCCTCATAGACGCCTTAGCCACAGTCGTATTCGTGCTGCTGTTGAAGGAGCCTGAGAGGGCTCGCCGCGGGGCGGAGCCCGTTACGGAGACTTGACGGGGCTGGCGCCTAGAAACTGTGAAAAACTCGTGGCACGTCACTTTACCCGTGAGTGAACATGAAAGCCATTGTTCTAGGCTGCGGTAAGATCGGGTCCGTCATTGGCCGGGAGTTCGCCCGATGCGTGCCCGGCGCGGAGGTCACCATGAGCGACATAGACGAGGGGAGGGCGAAGGAGGCCGCGTCCCGTATACCGGGGGCCGGCTGGACGACCATCGACACCTCAGACCAGGGATCCCTCCTCGCGAAGATCAAGGGCAACGACCTGACGCTGGGCGCGCTGCCGGGGGACTACGGCTACGCGGCGCTGAAGGCGTCGGTGGAGGCCGGCGTCGACATGCTTGACGTGTCGTTCACCCCGGAGGACCCCACCGCTCTGGACGAGGCCGCCAAGGAGAACGGCGTCACCGTGGTGCCTGACTGCGGCGTGGCGCCGGGGCTGTCCAACATGCTGGTGGGCTACGGGGCGTCGCGGCTGGACGAGGTGGAGAAGGCCCACGTCATGGTGGGCGGCATACCCGAGGAGCCGGTTCCGCCCCTCGGCTACACCATCACCTGGTCGGCGGAGGGCCTCGTGGACGAGTACGTCAGGGACGTCCGCATCGTCGAGGGCGGCGAGACGGTGGTGGTGCCGGCGCTGAGCGGCCTAGAGGAGATAGAGTTCCCCGGGGTGGGAACGCTGGAGGCTTTCTACACGGATGGGCTGCGCACGTTGGCCGAGTCTCTGCCAGGCGTAGAAGAGATGTGGGAAAAGACCCTCCGCTACCCGGGCCACGTCGAGAAGGTCAGGCTCCTCAGGGACCTGGGTTTCTTCTCGGACGAGCCCGTCACGGTGAAGGGGAAACCAGTGTCGCCGAGGCTCGCTACGGCCCGGCTGCTTGAGCGCAGCCTCTGGATGCCGGATGTGGGCGACCTCCTGGCGATGCAGATCACGGTCAAGGGCAAGGCCGCTGGAGAGGAACGTGGGTACGTGTTCAGGGTCCTCGACCGCTACGACCACGAGGGCGAGGTCTCCGCGATGGCGCGGACCACCGGGTACACGGCCGCCATAGTCGCGGGCATGCTCGCCGGGGGTAAGATAGGTGAGGAGGGCGTCGTGCCGCCGGAGAGGCTGGGCATGGACCAAGGGTTCACGGAGGCTCTGCTGTCTGAGCTCAGGAAGCGGGACATAGTGATAGAGGAGTCCCGGCTCTAGGATAGGGTAAACTTGTAATACCCTCTGCCTATGGTGTATGGATGGCGTTCAAGGCGGTTATCCTCGACTTCGGCGGCACCCTAGCAGACGGCGGCCTCGATTGGGAGCCCTACCACGAGGCGATACGGGTCATCCTCACGGGACGCGGTTACGGCGTGGAGACGGGGGAGCTGAAGCGCGCCCTCCGAGGAGCCCTCCAGAGCCTCAACAGGATACGCGCCCGAGGCAAGGAAAGGACATTCGAGGAGGTTTACGGCGACTTCCTGGACCGGCTGGGGATACCCAGGGACACCGAGCTACTAGAGATTCTCCACGACAACTTCAAGACTTACTACCGGACGGAGTACTTCCACTGCGTCGAGGACGTCCTCAAGGAGCTGTCCGGAGGGTATAAGGTGGCGCTTCTCAGCAACACCATGAGCGACCAGCCCAGGGAGCTGCTGATGGAAGGCGGTCTCGACGGGTACTTCGACTTCATCGTCTGTAGCAGGGACACGGGCGTCCGGAAGCCCAACCCCGAGATATTCCGGCTTGTTTTGTCGGAGCTGGGGGTGGAGCCAGGGGAGGCGGTTCATGTCGGTGACAGCGTCGAGGCCGACATGTACGGCGCCCAGGACACTGGCCTGACCGGTGTCTGGATACGGTCGCCGGGTCAGCCGCCGTGGAACGGGTACGCCATCGACAGCATCTGCGACCTCCCCCGGCTCCTCCGGGCGATCGAGGCTGAGGAAACTTCTTAGCCCATGGACGCGGTGCTAATAGTCGTGTCATCCATCGGCTGGTTCCTAGGGCTTCCGTTGAAGTACCAGCTGGGCGTAGCCGTGTTCGTGTTCACAGTCGGCGCCTACGCGGTGTTGTTCGCCCTGGGGCGACGGTGGCGCCGCGGGTTCGAGGCGAGGGGCGTAGCCTACTGGAGGGCGCCCAAGGAGGAGAGATTGGAGGAGCTCATCTCCGAGGTGTGGGAGCCCAGGAAGATAACGTTTCTCTACGGGCTGAGCTACTTCACCAACGGCTTCGTCCGCACGGCTTTCAACCTCTGGGTGCCCGTGTTCCTGCTGGACGAGGTAGGGGTAGGCACCATCGAGGCCAGCGCATTCATGGGGCTCCTCTTCGTTTCGTGGAGCTGGAAGATGTTCGTCGGGCTCGTCGCCGACGTGTTCCCGGTCCGGTGGAGGGGGCGGCCGTACAAGCGTAAGCCCTGGTTCGTGATCACCGGCGTCCTATACCTCGTCGGCATAGCCATCATGGCGGTGAGCGACATCGAGTCGGCCTCCGTGTGGACCGTGCTCTTCCCGGCGTGCGTTTCCATCATAACGGCTGGGGCTTTCTACGACATGGCGGCGGACAGCTACGTCATCGACGTCACGCCCCCCGAGTACCACGCCAGGGTGATAGGCGGCGTGAGCACCGCGGGCCAGAGCGTCGGCGCGGCCCTCGCCACCGTGCTGCCGCTGTGGCTGCTGCAGGTGGGCGGATACAAGCTGGTTTTCTTGCTCGCCGGGGCGACGGGGCTCTCCTCGTTCCTGTTCCTCGCCGCTAGGGAGCCCGAGGCGGCGGAGGAGCGGGCGTTCAGCAGGGAGGCTGTGGCGTTCACGTTCACGGAGCTCACCGTCGTCATCGCCGTGCTCATCATGTTCACCCGGTCGTTCACCATGACCCGCATCACCTCCCCGCTCAACAACATGTTCGCCATAGCCCTGCGGGAGGCGATAAGCGCGGACGTGGCTCTGGTGAGCACCCTGGGGCTGGCCTGTACGGTGGCCGGGCTCGCCGGCTCCCTCATCGGCGGAGGCTTCGCCGACAGGTACGGCCACAAACGGGCTTTCATGATGGCCACCGTGGTGTTCGCCGGCTCGGGGCTCCTATGGGTGACCCTGAGCCCCGGCTCGGCCCTGCTCTGGATCGTGGCCGTGGTGATGGCGTCCAGCTTCATGGAGAGGTTCTGGACGGGCACCGTGTTCGCGATCATGGCGGACGCGACGCCCCTCGCGATGAGCAGCACCGTCTACCAGATGTACATGAGCTGGAGCTGGATAGGCAACATACCGGCGAGCGTGCTCATAGGCTACCTCCTGGGGATCGGGCTCAGGGCAACGGTTCTCGCGCTGAGCAGCGTCAGCCTCGTGGTGCTCCTGCTGGGGCTCTACGTGAAGCCATACGAGGCGGGTAAGGCGTCCAAGGTCTAGCCCCGCCTCTCCTCAGCTTCAACCCGTAGCCCATAAGACGTTTAAAGTGTTCGTCGCCAGCCTCCAGATGCTTATTGAGTGTGAGCATCTCGTCTTCTGAGACGCCTACGAGGGGCTCCAGTGAGTCGCCACGTAGACGGACCCATATCTGTGCGCGTCGTGCCGAAGTCTGTCTATGGCGATGCTGGTGTCTATGAGAGCCATCCGGGCTTGAGCCTCTCCCTGAATTCCTCGCTGGAGCCTCGCATGCCCTGGTAGTCCTCGTCCATGGGCATGTCACGGGTCTTCTCGAAGGCTGGCCGTCTTCTCGCTTCCTCCGCCGCTCTGTACATATCGATAAGGTACTGGCCCCATCCCTTGTCGCCTTTCCTCTTCTCCGAGAAGGCTTGACGTCTTCAGGTAACGAGATCGTCGAGCACTTTCCCATTACGTAACTATATAATGATGCGATTGAGATGAGTATCGGCGGGCTTCATCTTCAAGGTAACACGTATATTGGATTTCTATCAATATGGGAAAAGGGTATGAAACATTATTTTAAATAACCTTATTATATGCGAAATATCTTTCAGTTGAATTTGAATGCATTAACATGAGAATGGATAACTCCCTTTTTGGGAACAAGCCATACCAAATGAGTGATCGACAAAGAAGACTCGTCATTGTTTGCTTGATGATTCTTTTTTCCGTATGGGGCTATTACCAAATACGGCCAAACATAGGACACGTTCCTGAAAGGCCCAACAACTTCACTCTGATATTCAAATACGGCATTGGATCCAGAAACATACTTGATACTAGAGAAGGTACCTTCACCAAAGACCTGATACTGGATCCACCCATCACCGTTGAACTATCTCTAACGGAAGAGGAACTCCAAACAGTATGGGTGTACTTACATCGAAACCATTTCTATGATATGCCTGAGTCAATACCCCACTCTTCAAACACTGTCATCACCCCTCATGAAACCTATAAACTAACAGTCTGGGCTGAAGGCTACCCAAAGAAGAAGGTGATCATGGATGATCCATATGGAAGACGTTCGCTTGAGGAACGAAGATGCCTTAGAATAGCAGGCAGGCTCAAAGAGCTCATCAGGAGTAAGCCTGTTTACAAGACTCTACCAGAACCTAGGGGAGCGTATGAATAATTTTCATATGAAACTCGGACTCCATTTCTCCCGTGTGAAACAAGGACATTGAATTTCTCAACATAACAATAGTGCTTCAATCATCATTCTTTTAGAAAATAGCGAAGAAAACATTACAGCGCGCGCGATGGGTGATCCATTCCAAGCTGAATTCTATCAGAATCTGTATTAACAGTAATATCTGATTTACCCTGCATTTGGATGATTTTTGAGTTTACCGCATTGATTAAATCTTTGCGAGATATTGGCTTAAATAAAATGAAATCATCTACATCCCCGACCATTCTCATATATTCAGCATACTCCGAGTAACCGGTCAGAAAAATGATGCCAGCAGACTTGTCTTGCGCAAGAACCATGTAGGCTAACTCGTCTCCCTTAATGTTAGGCATCATGTAATCAATGATGAATATGTTATACTCCTCAGACTTGATCTTCTCTAAAGCTTCCTCAGGATCAGTACAAATGTCGACCGTGAACCCCTCACCGGATAATATCCTTTTATTAACCCATAGAATATCCTCGTCGTCGTCCACTAATAGTATCCTGTAATCGGCGTTCACGTCCAGTAATAAAATGTGATAATTATATTAAAGAAATGGATTTATTTTTCATAGAGTCTTGACATTTATTTATTATCCATAGTAGTTAAACTAAATACTAGATTTTTAAAGTCAAACCCATTCGTATGAAAAATGGTGAGTGAAGAGTTACATGATAATATACAACTATCAGCATCTGTTGATCGTAAGTTGTATAATATCTGGAATTGCAGGATTTTATGCCCTATTCAAGAGAAGAATGCCTGGGTCGATGGTGGGGGGCATTCTGATTCTTCACGGCTCGTTATGGACCTTTATGTATATTCTACAGAACATCTCGGAATACGCTTCTGACGTTATATTTTTCTATAAAATTCAGTCAATGTTCGGATACTTAATGCCTACAATATTTGCGGTATACCTTGTACATTATTTTGAGTTATATATTAACGCCAGATACTTCTTGTTTTTTTACATTGGAGTTGCTTTTGTGCCGGCAATAGTCGCAATACAGATGGTATTGGGTGATCCATCTAATCTGATATGGGAAAAACTATCTGTTCTAAGCAATAATCAGGTAATCGCCGATATCGGCCTCTTTTCACAAATCATGATCGGATATAACATTATCATTATGGTTGTTTCATTACTGTATTTTTTGTTTACATTATTAAAACCTCAGAAGATTCTAAAAAAACGGACTCTGCCTTTTTTAATCTCTCTACTCATATACACCGTTTCAGCTGTTTCTGACCTTCTAATGTTTACACCAGATAATCTACTGTTTTCTCCTGTTGTCTTTAATGTTTTAAGCACCTCGATAATGATCATGAACCCCGAAAAAATGTATAAAAGAGAGGCTCTTCCGCTAGTATATAACGTAATATTAGAAAAAATGATTAATCCTGTGATAGTTACTGATATTAAGAATAAAATAATGTATTTGAATGCAACGGCATTAGAAATATTGAATATAGAGAAAGTATTGTTTCTTCAACAAGACGTAAGAGACGTATTCGAGAGCCTGTTTAACTATTCTCTCGATAAAAATGACGGTAACCCGTATTTTGAATATGAAGGCCTCATTTATCAAGTCAGGGTATACACCGTTGAGGACTGGCTAAACGTCAGCAGATCCAAGATATTTATTTTAGACGATGTCACGGAGCTGGTGAAATACTCGAAAGACCTTGAAATCATGGTTGAGGAGAAGACCCAGAGACTTCGTGAAGCGGAGCGCATGGCGGATATCGGTAAAATTACCTCCATGGTCGGTCATGACTTGAGAAACCCTCTTCAATTCATTCGGCTGATAGTTGAGGAGCTTAAGGACAAATTAACCGAGGATCCTAACAATTTTGAGATGATTAAGAGAATTAACAAAAACATTCTATACATGGATAAGATTGTTTCAGATCTTCAGCTGTTGGCAAAGCCACGTACTCCTGATCTCGCTGAAACAAGCATACGCAAGCTGTTTCAAGATGCTTTAGAAAACGTCCTTATCCCTGAAACGGTTGAGTTTGTGGGTTTGACTCAGGATCGGGAAATATTTGTAGACGCCGATATGTTTGTGCGCGTCTTAGTGAATCTAGTGAATAACGCCGTCCAGGCCATGCCCGATGGTGGAAGGATATGGGTGGATCATGTTAGAGAAGATGGGTTTGACGTCATCAGCGTGAGCGATTCCGGTGTAGGTATAAGTAGAGAGGATGTAGAGAACTTGTTTACGCCTTTCTTTACCACGAAGGCTAAGGGCATGGGTTTAGGGCTTTCTGTCTGTAAACAAGTCGTTGAGTACCATGGTGGTGAGATCAGGGTTGAGTCTCGTGAGAGGGAAGGCACCGTTTTCTATATCAAGATCCCTTCAAAGGATAGAGCACAGATGCAGGCGGTCGAAGCAGAAACAATAGAATCCGCCAACTTGGCGCAAGCACAAGTGGAATAATCTAAAGGCAAAACGGTGCGCTAACCGTTGTGGTGATGCCGGTTCCTCACTCATCCGTGTATGCGTGCGCTGACAACATGAAATGCGCGCTGTGCCGGTATGCTATAATTGGGTTAATAATTCTTAAAGTACACTTTCAACCATGTGACTAATTCAAACACCTCTGAATGCGTATTGAATTTTCGTTGTTCCAAGTAACAAAAAAATGTGGCATAGACGGTGCGGGGTTTTGTGACGGGGCCGGCTTCTAAGACATCCTGTTGTGGCTCGAGAACCCTATCAGCGTGTCGCAGCGTCTGCAACGATAAGCGATGTGTCGAACAACCGTCCCTCTGAAGTGGATGTCCTCTATGTCCTCATCCCATAGATCGGCGCTACATTCAGGGCACTTACCTAGCTTCATGAACCGGAGTCCTGCCCAAGCGGTTTTATTATTTATCCAAGAGGTCTACTGGATATGTAGCAACAAACAGAGGAACCAAGATCATATGGTATAGCCGCTCCAATGCCGAGTCGCTGTCCGTCTGAGAGACTCGCCGCGCATGCCCGCGTATACGTGAAGCATTGTTGAAAACTGATACATACACAGGGATAAGTACCTATCCGCGGAGGAGTGGCTATGGAAGCACAGCTGGAGACAGTGAAGCAGCGCCAGCTATCGGAGGAGACCTACTGCGGGGCCACCCTGGCCAACATAGACGAGCTGAAGAAGCTCGTTTCCATGGACGTTAAGCTCACCGGCATGCTCCTGGCCGGAGCCGTCTCGGTCGAGCAATACGACACGGTGTACTCCGGGTACGAGAACAGGTTCATGAGCGCCCTGGAGCTCAAGGACATGCACTTGAAGAGGTTCAACGAGGACCTGGAGGAGTACCAGAGGAGGCTCCGGGAGGTCCAGGAGGAGAAGGAGCTGCTGGAGGCGCGGAGGGAGATCGGCGACCTCCAGGAGGACTCCTACGTGCTCAAGAGGAGGGCGGTGGACTGGGACATCGCGAGGCTCCAGACAGGGGTGGACAGGAACCGGAGATGCATCAGGGCTATAGAGACGCTGTCCGAGCAGGTGGACCCAGGGGACGTCTCCACGATCGAGAGGTTCATGAGCGACGGCATGGCCGCGGTTAAGAACGCCGATCTCGACGGCGAGACCAAGAAGAGGCTGACGGAGAGGATCAAGAGGCTGGCCCAGCTGGCCCAGGTATCCTAAGGGCGTCATCTGAACCCGTACAGGCTTGAGCCGCGACGATGGGGGCGCCGGCACCGGCGACGCCGTCAGGTCACTTCACGACGCTCCTTATCGCGCGGGCTATCTTGTCCTTGTCAGGCAGCACGTGGCGCTCCAGGTTTCTGTTGAAAGGTATAGGGACGTTGGGGTTCGCCACCCGTGCAACCGGGGCCACCAGGCTGTGGAAGCCTTTCTCCGCCGCTATGGCGGCGACCTCGGCGGTGAAGCCGCATCTCTCGTAGTCCTCGTCCACGGCCACCAGCCGCCCTGTCTTGGCTAGGCTGCGGAGGATAGCCTCCTCGTCCAGGGGCACCAAGGTCCGGGGGTCGATGACCTCGACGCTCACGTCGCCCCTGAGGCTGTCCGCGGCCATTGCCGCCTCTCCGACCATCCTGCCTGTGGCCACCACGGTGACGTCCGCGCCCTCCCGCACCAGGTTGGCGACGCCGAACGGCACCGTGTATTGGTCTTCGGGGACCTCGGCCTCCGCCTGGTAGAGGAGGCTGTGCTCGAAACAGGCCACGGGGTTAGGGTCCCGTATCGCCGTTACGAGGAGCCCCTTGGCGTCGTAGGGGTTGCTGGGCACGGCTACCTTGACGCCGGGCATGTGGACGTATAGGCCGGTGAGTGTCTCGCTGTGGGTGGCTGCGCCGCCGCCGGCGGCGCCGTACACACAGCGGAGCACCATGGGGACGTTCACCTCGCCGCCGGTCATGTACGTGGTCTTGGCCATCTGGTTGAGTATCTGGTCCATGGCGACGAGCCCGAAGTCCACGAGCATTAACTCCACCACGGGCCTGAGGCCGACCACGGCGGCGCCGACGCCTGCGCCTATGAACGCGGTCTCGGTGATGGGGGCGTCCCTGACGCGCTCCCTCCCGAACTCTTCCTTGAGGCCCCTTGTGGCGGGCCTCCAGCCGCTGGACACGTTCTCGCCGAAAAGGATTACCCTGGGGTCGCGGCGCATCTCGGCTCTGAGCGCCTCGTTGACGGCCTCCGCGTAGGTGATGACCCTGGTCATCGGTCTTCCTCCACGTAGACGCCTGCGTATGCGTCGATGAGCGTGGGCTCGGGGCTGCCCACCGCGTAGTCGATGGCCTCCCGGACCCTGGCGGCCTCGGCGTCCCATATCTCGGCGTCCAGGTCCTCGGTCAACACGCCTCCGCCCGTGAGCCGGTCCCTGAGGAGCCTGACGGGGCAGTACCCTTCGTCTTTGTCGCCGTCCAGCCTGTATATCTTGAACTCCAGCAGCGACGGGCCGCCTCCCTCCCGGGCCCGCTTGATGGCTTCCCCGGCGGCCTTGTACACGGCCTCGGCGTCCCAGCCGACGTGGGTGGAGCCGGGCATCCCGTAGGCGGCTCCGCGGCTGCCCACGTCGTCGATGCTGAGCTGGGGGTAGTCGATCTCGTGGCCCAGCATCCGCTGCACCTCGGGGCTGCTGTTCTCGCACACGAATACCACGGGGAGCCCCCAGCACGCCGCCAGGTTGAGGGTCTCCTGGACACCTCCCTGGTTGCTGGCTCCCTCGCCGTAGTAGCTGACGGCGACGTTTCTGGTGCCTCGTAGCTGGTTTGCGAGGGCGTAGCCTGCGCACATGGGTACGCTGCCGCCTACGACGCCGTTGGCGCCCAGCGCGCCGACGCTCTTGTCGAAGATGTGGTAGGGGCCACCCTTGCCCCGGTTGGTGCCGGTGGCCTTGGCCGTTATCTCGGCCATCATCCGTTTGAGGTCGGCGCCCTTGGCTACTAGGTGGCCCAGGGGCCTGTGCGTGGACCCGATCTGGTCCCGGGGGGTGAGGTGGGCGCTGACGCCGGCGGCGACGGCCTCGCCGCCTGTGCTGAGGCTGACGCGGCCGCACCTGCCCTCCTTCATGAGCTGCTTTACGCCGTTCTCGAAAGTCCTTATCCTGACCATGACCCTGTAGAGGTCTAGGAGCCTTTCGTCGGGTATGTCTGAACTCATGGGCATAGCGTGGGGGACCACGGATTTAGAGTTAACTGATGGAACGGTCCCGGTCGAAACCGTAAATATATGCGGCTGTCCATCTTTTCGTGGATGTCTTACTCGTTCCTAGACTACCCTGTGGAGGACGTGTATACGCTGGCGGCCGCGTTGGCCGGACTGCTGTTGATCGGGCTTCTCATAGATTGGCTCAGGAAGAGGACGGGCAGGTACCCCGCCTCGTGAGCGGAAGGGGCTTGCCTGCACCACTGTTCAAATACCTAGGGTTATAAATGGTCTCGGCTATCTTCGGCACATGAGGTCCAGAAAGCTCGCGGGGCTGGCGCTGCTCTCGCTGGGGCTGTGGCTGTCAGTGACTTCGTATCTGATGGTCGAGGAGTCCATGAGAGAGGCTACTGTGGGGGTCTACTCGGAGCCCGCGTGGTACCTGTTCTGGGCGCCCCACACGTACACGTTGGTGGAGGTCCCCTCCTACACCTTCATGAACCTCTACGCCGGCGCCGCGTCCCTCACGGCGGGGTTCGTCCTCGTCTTCGGGGACCCGCTGTTCAGGGAAGACGGGATCGATGAGCAGTCGCGAGGCTCAGCCGAGTACGTGGAAGAGTAGGCTCACCAGCAAAGCCAGCGCCAGCGCGGGGTGCAGCGTGGCGCTGTGGAACCTGTAAGGGCCGGCGTCTTGTACGTACCTGAGCAGGGAGCCGGAGCCCGCTATCACAAGCACGAGGCCCAGGTTCGTCAATCCGCCCCAGTCATTGACCAATGAACCCAGGTTATAGAAGGTGTGGATAACGATGAAGAACATAGACGAGAAGCCAGTGAGGCAGTGGAGCCTCATGTACCTCCTGGAGACGTGAGGGGCCACCCTGTTCACTGCGTAGAGCGTTGAGGAGGCGAGGACGGCGGCTAGCGCGAGCAGCCCGGACGCCGAGGCGGCGTCCATCCGCTACGCCACATCCCCGGGGCTCTCGTCGGGGGCGAAGCACTCGAAGCCCCACCGCCTCTCGTCGTCGAGGGCTGTCCTGATCTGCCGCCTGAGGGATTCCACCGTGAAGGGCAGTATGAACCCGAAAGCGATGAACGCTGGCACCGTGTTCCACGCCATGTGGATGAGCGCCGCCACCAGCACACCCGGCGCCAGGTCGCCGAGGCTCACCTCGCCCTTCAAAGCCTTGGCGATGCCCAAGCTCCGGCCCGCCATGGCCGTCCACGCTATGTGCATGAACGCCGTTATGGACCGCACCAGCACCGCCGGCAGCGCCGGGTAGCTGTTGTTCACTATCATCTCGTAGAGGTACCAGAAGTTCTCCAGGCCCGCGAACCCGGCTCCGGCGGCGGCGCCGTACACCATGCCGTCCAGGTGGTCGTTGAACTCGCCGCCCAGCCTGCTCCGCGCCATCAGGTAGACGCCCAGCGCCTTCAGAGGCTCCTCGATGAACCCGGCTCCGCCAAATCCCAGGATAGGCGCCGTCACCACGGCGTTGATGGCCCCGGCGGCTATGCCTATGAACGCCCCCCACCCGAAGCAGTACGCCACCAGCGCCAGGGGCTCCCTCTCGTACCTGTCGCTCCTCACCATCCACGCGACGTAGAGGATGGGCGCCGCGTACCCCGCCAAGGTGAAGCCGAGGTAGCTCATCCACTCGCCGCCGTAGGAGGCGCCGAGCCCCATGAAGAACAGAAGCACAGCCCAGACGAGGAAAGGCGTCAGGGGCGCCTGCTGGCGGTCAGCGAACACGGAGGCGTCCGGTGGCGCCCTCACAGGAGACGGTCTGAAGAGGCTGCGGAACGCCTCCACGTAAAGACTCTCCACCGGCTGCTGCGCCGCCTCGGCATAGCCTAGGCTCTCCACCCAATCGCCTAGCTTCTTCCCGCAGCATCTGCAGTACGTGTCTTCGGGGTCCACCTCGGACCCGCAGCCTGGGCAGGAGGGTATCGTTGATCACTGCACCTATATGCGGCGGCATGGATTTAGAGGTATCCCATCCCGTGCTGCGGGGCCGTCCGCCGAGGTGGATAAACAATATAACGTCGGGTCTCCTATACCGACGAAACACGGTGAGTGACGTGATTGAACTGCGGAAGAGGCTGCCTTTCATGCGCGGCAACTACGTCATCCTCACCGTCAGGATGGTCGTGGGCCAGATATGCAGGAGCATGGTGTTCCCATATGCCAGCCTCCTCATACTCGCCGTAGGAGGCAGCACCTCGCACGTGGGCGTCGTCAACAGCCTGAGGCCCCTCGCCGGGCTGCTGGTCTTCCCCGTGGCCGGCTACCTCACCGACAGGAGGGGCAGGGTGAGGCTCATGGCGGCAGCTGGCTACCTTTCGGCTTTCACGACGCTCATCTTCGTGTTCGCCCCGAGCTGGGAGTGGATAGCGCTGGCTACGCTGCTGCAGGGCTTCGCGGTGCTGCAGTTCCCCCCGAGCAGCGCAATCCTCGCGGAGAGCCTAGAGCCCCAGTACAGGGGGGTCGGCGTCGCCACCATGAGCACCCTAGGCAACCTCTTCGCCGTGGCGAGCCCCTACATGGCGGGCGTCATTACCGAGTCTCTGGGGAACGAGCTTGGCGTCAGGACGCTCTACGCCATCTACATGCTATCTTTCATCATAAACAACTTCATGCTCAGGTACCTGACAGGCGCCGAGCCCGAGGGGGACCCGGGGGAGCTCCCCAGCTTCACCGCCATACTGCGGGAGGTGTACGGCGGGCTACCCGAGCTCATAAGGGGCATGCCACGGGAGGTGAAGGCTCTGAGCGTCGTCACCGGGCTGGCCTTCATATCCAACTCGTTGACGGCTCCTTTCTGGGTGGTCTACGCCACCGAGGTCGTTGGAGTCTCCAACGTGGACTGGGGCCTCATACTTTTCATAGAGTCCATAATCAAGATAGGGCTCACCATACCCGCGGGCATGGTGGCGGACAGGTACGGCCGGGCGAGAACCCTCACAGCGGCGGTGATGGTCTCGCTGGTGTCCCTGCCCTCCATAGTGCTGGCGACGGGCTTCACCCACGTGCTCCTGGTGAGGGTGGGCGCTGCTCTGGCCGTCGCCCTCTACATACCGGCCAGCACCGCGTTGATGGCCGACCTCGTGCCCAGGAGGATGAGGGGCCGCGTAATGTCCGCGGTGGGCAGGGGAAGCGTGATGGTGGGCGCCACCGGCGGCGGCACAGGCGGACCCGGGATGGGGTACTTCTACACGGTCTTCGTGGTGGC